>JAIVJP010000013.1 GCA_020199975.1 Acidobacteriota bacterium | reverse complement strand
TCGAGGAACTGAACCGGCAGGCCGAACAGTACGATCGCGAAGTGAGAAGTCGTAGCGAAAAGGAAGATGAGGCCCCTGATCGAAAGCGAATTCGTGCTGCTGCTGTTCAAGTCAGGGAAGACTTCGGACGCATCCAGATTATCTACAATGAAATCGTGCTTGCCATGTCGGCCGGAAAGACGTTAGACGACTACTTCATCTCGGACGCCCTCGAAGGAATAAACAAGAGCGCCAGTCGGCTTAAGAATAATCTGGCGTTGCCTCGAATTGACGATAAGGAAAACCACCAGAAGAAGCAGAACGGAATAGCCGACGTGAAACTAAAAACGTCGCTCACGTTGCTCTGTGCTCACATTTCCAATTTCGTGACAAACCCTCTCTTCGAATCATCACGGGCGCTGGACGTTGAGCTATCAATCAAGGCTAGCCGTGACCTCAATGAGATTATCGAACTTAGCGACAACCTAAAAAAGAAAACTGGAAAGCTGAAACAGGACTAAACGAACACCTCGTCAGGAGCCGTTTACATACAAAGCCGCCTCACAGATCAAGTCTTTTCACAGAGAGTCGACGTTCTTTTTCTGAACCATCACCTGAAAACTCTCCGCCAAGCTGCCGGGAAGAATCATTTCGCGCGCGGACGTGCTCACGCGCAAGCGCTCGGCTTCTCGCGACGTTTCGCTGACTCTCAGCTCCATTTCCACGAGCAAGCCGGCATCCAGCAAGAATCGATCCTGGCGTTCGAAGGCGACGACTCCCAACCCGTTTCTTGCGCCAACCATTTTAACAAGCGTCCAATCCACGGAACTCGTGATGTCCTGCTGACCCGGTTGGAGCAGAACATCACCGGAAACCTGATGCTTGTGGAATGCTCGCAGACTTCCCTCTCGTCTTTCTCCTTCACTGTAAAGAATCGAAGCTTCGGCGCCGTAGTCTACGGTTATCAAATAGCCCGACCTGAGCTTCTTGGAAACCAACTCAAGCCAATTCTCTATTTCCAAATTTACGTCGGCAATCTGCCCTTCGCCAAGGCGAATGCCAAGCCGCTCGAAATGTTCGCTGAGTCGGTCCTTCGATAGCTGGCCAACTATCCAGTCAAAACTCCCGCTTTCATTTACTCCCACATGCAATTCACGCAGCTCACCTCCCTGCATGACTACTCGATGGACCGGAAAAGCGTCTAGAAGCTCATTGGAGAAGACTATCGCGTGATCGAGAGGATCGAGTGCTGCAAGCGGTTCGAATTCGACCACAGTCCCGAATCGTTTAAGTCGCAACCGTGCGCGCGACCAGGAGTCCGGGCTGGCTTCGTCGATGAAGTAGTGGGTTTTGGAGAAGATGTCGGTAAAGCGCAGTTGAAGTGTTTCCAGGACAGTCTCCGCGAAATGGCCGTCGCCCGCTCCAACTTCAACGATAGTTAACGCCGCGGGCAAACCGAGGTCCTGGTAGAGTTTCGCAAAATAGCGCGCGAATGTTGCAGCAAAGAGCACACTTCGCTCCGGGCTGGTGCGGTAGTCACCTTGTCGGCCCCATCTCTCTCGATCCGAGCGGCAGTAATAGCCTTGCTCAGGATCGTAAAGGGCGGCTTTCATCCACTCATAAAAGGTAATGGGACCTTCTAAACGGATTCGCTCAAACAAACGGTCGGTTAGCGCTGACATCGAGGCAGCTAGCTATTTCGCAGGATCGTCTTTATCCAGGAGGCGCGTCGTGTTTTCGGTAACGCTAGAGGGTTGACGAATCTCTGACGTGATCGGGCGGGATCTCCAACCAGTCGCGGGATTGTGTTGTGCCAGCGGTAAAGCTGCCGGGGCGTGCGGGCCAAGTTGAGAAAGGGGAGTCGGAGCATAGGAGGTGGTCACGAGGTGCTGCCTGGGAGCCCCTTCTTCAAAGAGCGCGGCAAACAGCATTCGCGTCAATCCGCCAACAAAGAAGATGATTGCTGCCAGAGGGACGAGTATGTCGAGCAAGTTAGGACCATGTGTGAACTCGTTGATTACGCCCAACACCGGGACCATCACAGCTCCGGCCAAAAAAAGCGCTGCACCCTGACGCACGCCCTTGCGTCGGGCCGACATCTCTCGAGAGCCGCTAGCCGGCGGATAGAAGGGCAGCGCTCCTCCGCTTCCTAACAACTGCAGAACGCCTTCGAGCGGAAAGCCACACCGCGAGCAGAACCTCAAACTGTCAGAGACTTGTTGTTGGCCACACTGTGGACAATACATCGTGGGGAACCCTTACCTTACGAGTTCTGCTGGCGATCAGACAGGAAATCCTGGGAAACTGTTGCCAATAGGGCCACTGCCCGTCCTTGAAACCCAAGCGCCCGTACCAGGGTATCCAGAAGCAAACTAATCAGTGGGCGCATATCACCAGAGGGTGTGGCGATCTTCTTCAGCAGATCCCCATCTCCAGCAAAACACGCAAACGCCTGTTTGCGCGTTTCTTCCACTTCACTCAGATATTTTATAACACGAGCGCTTGTCGAGAGTGTCTCCGGCAAGGTCCACTCGAAAGGATCGTCCCACAGATTCGAAGTGATCCCACCGCAGGTCTGTTCCACGACCCCAGCACTTCTCAGGACAAACACGCCCACAGACGCCGAATCGCTGTTCGCATGCAAGTCGCCGTAGAGTATCTCAAATGGGGTTGTTTCAATGAGCTTGCAAGAGCGTGCATGTAATCGCTCGAACTCCGTATCGAAGCTCTCAATCACGGTCCGTTCGGAGTGAGTTTGAACGCTTACGACTTCATCCATCACGAAAACTGTAGCCGGGAGACTGTCAGTCATTGATCCTGGCTAAGCTCGGCCAATCGAGTTTGCTTCGCAGACTGGAGTCTCCGGCTACGTTTTTACTATTTACCTTTTACCTGCCTGTCCGTTTCCTGCAGCACGGTACCGAAGCTTCTGCCTCCAAAACTAAAACCTGTGTATACCTTGCCCTTGGCGCCAACTCTGGACCCACGCGAGGGCACCCCGCGCGTGGTTACCACCCAGATTTTACCGGTGCCATCATCGATCTCGTAGGCACCGTTGCCGAGCACGCCGTAACTATCCGTTACGTTACCCGCGATGCCAACTTCTTTGTTCCGATAACGGCCCGGGTCGGCGTTGATTCTCGAGACCGTTTCTTGTTTCGGGCAGGCAGTGAAGAGAACCGCTCCGATTAGAATTAGCGAGCTCAGCCCCAGTCTCTTTGCTAAATACATACGCGTCTCCTTTTCAATTGAACTAACCTGGTCGGGAGAGCACCGCACCAGAATCGGGAAGTCGAAGAAGATCTGCGGCGTTTTAACAGATGCCGGAAACCTCAAAACCGTTTTCCGCACTAACTCAATAAGACTGCTATTGGTCCCAAACCGCCTGATTCGAGGCAACGTCGAAGCGATGCTATACTCAGTAGACCTCAAAATCCAGTTGACCGGTGTGTGTACAAGCATTTATTCGACAGCAGGGAGTTGGTGAACGCGATCTCGTCGCAGACTCCCGCAAATCGTATGTGTCGTACTCGGACAGCGTATCCGAGGAGCTTGGAATTGAAATCGGCCCACATACGGCGGGCACCTATGCAGATGTCGATCACCTATTGTCCGAGCTCGAGGGTCGAAGAGCAAAGAAGACGATAAGCAACTACAGATCGGTTCTACGACAATACGTCAAGATGGTGGAGTCTCTTGGCGTGCTTTAAGTGAGCAGTTTATCGGAGAATGTAACGGCGCGTTAGAGTCAGATCCGCTCGCTCTGCCTGGCTCCGAATTGCCGGGGTTGGCTGCTGTCCGTAGGACGGGTCGGACGAAGATGGAAGGCAAGGCCCTCTGACTTCGCTGCATGCTATACTTTGGCACCATGAAAATCCAGTTCACCAGTCAGATTTTCCACGAAGGCAAAATGTACGTCGCGTACACTCCAGAACTTGACGTATCGTCCTGCGCCACGACCGAGGCGAAGGCCCAGAAGAATCTGCTTGAAGCTGTGCGGTTGTTTTTGGAGGAAGCAGAGAAGAAAGGCTCACTGAATCAGATTCTCAAGGAGGCGGGGTTTGTTCGTCGCAAACAGACTCTCGTTGGGCCACGGCCAGTGACGTCGCGGCGCGTTACAGTGCCACTCTCAACTCTTCATGCCTAAGATTGGGCCAGTCTCCTATCAAATCCTGGTTTGCATTTTTGAACTCGACGGCTTCAGGTGTGTGCGAGAGGAAGGCGATCACATGATCTTCACGAGGCCAGATGTATTACGCCCGGTTGTTATCCCGAAATACAGAAGCATCCCCGTGTTCATCATAAAGAACAATCTGCGCACCGCAGGAATGACGCGCGATCGCTACTTCGAACTCTTCGAAAAGTGTAGCTAACTGGCGCGGGCCGTTTACTTTCCAAACCAGCCGATCGGTTTACCTGAAAGATCGACCCAGACGCTTTTCACGTGGGTGTACATCTCCAGAGCATGCTTGCCCATTTCCCGGCCGTAACCTGATTGCTTGTAACCTCCGAACGGAGAAGCCGCATTGAACATATTGAAGGTGTTGATCCAAACAACTCCGGCCTTTATTTCTTTCGCGAAGCGATGTGCACGAGTGATGTCGCGCGTCCAGATACCCGCGGAAAGACCGTAGATAGTGTCATTTGCCTGTTTGATCAAATCATCTTCGTCCCGAAAGGTAATTACTGAAACCACCGGTCCGAAGATCTCTTCCTGCGCGACGCGCATCTGATTGTTTACGTTCGAGAAGATTGTGGGCTGGAAGAAGTAGCCTTTCTGAAAAGCTCCCTCGAGCTTGGGCGATTCACCACCAGCCAGCATCGTGGCGCCTTCTTTTTGCGCCACATCAACATAACTCTTTATGCGGCTTAGTTGTTCCTCAGAAACCTGCGGACCCATTTGCGTGGCTTTGTCCATAGGATCGCCAACATTAATCCTGGCTGCCCTCTCTTTTAGCCGCCCTAGAAACTCGTCTTTTACCTTCTCTTCGACAAACAGACGTGAACCGGCGCAACAGACCTGTCCCTGATTGAAGAAAATTCCCATCATGGCGCCATTGACCGCCTGGTCCATGTCTGCATCTGCAAACACAATGTTCGGCGCTTTACCTCCGAGCTCGAGCGACACCTTGGTAAGGTTTTCGGCAGCCGCCTTCGCGATTAGCTTGCCAACTTCAGTAGAGCCGGTAAAAGCAATCTTATCGATGCCGGGATGAGCTGCCAGCGCGGCGCCCGCTGTCTCGCCGTAACCGGGAACGATATTGACGACACCTTCGGGAAAGCCGGCTTCCTGGAACAACTTCCCAAGTTCCATCGCGGTCACGGGAGTCTGTTCAGCCGGCTTCAGCACCACCGTATTGCCGGCCGCAAGCGCGGGTGCCAGTTTCCAGGCCGCCATCAGGAGTGGAAAATTCCACGGAATAATTTGCCCACATACCCCTACAGGCTCCCGCAGAGTGTAATTGAACATTTGCCCCGGAACGGGAATGGTCTCACCTTCGATCTTCGTGGCCCAGCCTGCGAAGTATTCAAAGTTTTCCGCGACCTGAGGCAGGTCGACGTAGGCGGATTCTCTAATCGGTTTACCATTGTCCGCAGTTTCCAGCGCAGCCAACTCACTACTGTGCTCTTCAATTAACTTGGAGAGTTTGTAGAGAATACGCCCGCGATCCCGAGCGCTAATCTTAGACCACTTACCCTCGAAAGCACGGCGAGCAGCACTAACGGCCTTGTCGATGTCCGCCTTGTCTCCTTCGGACACTTCGGCCAGGTTCTCGCCGGTGGCAGGATTGGGCGTAGTAAAAGTCTTGCCGGACTCCGCATCGACCCACTGACCATCGATGAAGAGTTGGTACTTGCGTGGTGTATTCGCTTCCGCGGGTTGCACAGATGACATTTGTGACTCCTAAGTTGATTCGAAACGCTTGCGAGAAATTCGCCCTAAAAATCGGTCGTTCCAGCCAGCAGTTGCCTCAGCACGTAGGGCAGAATCCCGCCATGTTGGTAATAATCGAGTTCTATCGGGGTGTCGATTCTAAGTGTGACCGGGACTTCTTCTTCGGCTCCATTTGCGCGGTGGACAACCAGCGTCACATCTTGTAGCGGCCTTACGCCATTTTCCAGTCCCAGCAGATCAAACGTCTCAGTACCATCCAGACCGAGTGACGCAGCATTAACCTCATCTTTGAACTGGCATGGCAACACGCCCATACCCACGAGGTTACTGCGATGGATGCGTTCAAAGCTTTGGGCGATAACCGCCTTTACGCCAAGCAACCGAGTTCCCTTCGCCGCCCAGTCACGCGAACTGCCAGTCCCGTACTCCTGCCCCGCAATAACCATGAGGGGCACACGTTCCTGCTGATACAGCATCGCCGCGTCGTAGATGCTCATCCGTTCACCGCTCGGCTGATGGATCGTTACTCCCCCTTCGACCCCGGGGACCATCAGGTTCTTGATCCGGACATTTGCAAAAGTGCCACGCACCATTACCTGGTGATTGCCACGACGCGAACCGTAGCTGTTGAAATCATCTATCGCCACTCCTTTTTCCAGGAGGTACATTCCCGCGGGAGAATTGGCCTTGATCGCCCCTGCTGGGCTGATGTGGTCCGTGGTTACCGAATCCCCAAGAGTCGCCAGCGGTCGTGCCCCGCGAATGTCTTCCCAACTCGCAACGGCATTGCTGAAGTTTTCGAAGTATGGTGGTTCCTGGATGTAAGTTGATTCGGAATCCCATTCGTAGACGTTGCCAGTCGTCGTTGGTATCTCGTTCCAAAACGGGTTCTGTTCTGCAAAATTACTATAGAGACGACGGTACGTAGCTGGATCAAACGCCGAACGCAGGAGCGCGTTGATCTCCTGAAGGCTTGGCCAGATATCTCGGAGGTAGACCGGCTGATTGTCCTTTCCCATTCCCAGCGGCTCGCTCGAAAGATCCACGTCGACACGCCCCGCGATCGCGAAAGCAACCACCAACGGCGGGCTCATGAGAAAATTTGCCTTGATACTCTGGTGAACGCGTGCTTCGAAATTTCGATTTCCGGAGAGTACGCTCGCGGCTATCAGATCATGCTCAGTGACAACCTGCTCGATCGTCGGATCGAGTGGGCCTGAGTTGCCGATACAGGTAGTGCATCCGTAACCTACGAGATTAAAGCCAAGCTGATCCAGGTAAGTTTGCAGCCCGGTCTTTTGCAGGTACTCGGTAACAACCCGCGAACCCGGGGCCAGCGAGTTCTTCACTGCCGGCCGCACACTCAACCCATGCTCGACAGCTTTCTTCGCGAGCAACCCAGCAGCCAGCATTACACTCGGATTCGAAGTGTTGGTGCACGAAGTAATCGCCGCAATCAAGACATCGCCATGACCGAGGTCAACCTCGGCATGCGGGAATTCTTCGGGATGAACTTCCTCCAGGCGATCTGGCGTGGGCCGATTGTTGACCATTTCCGTCTCGGACCAGGCGCTGGTGTTTATACGTGTGAGGTCGCCTCCGACCGAACTGGGGACGGAATGAGCCTCTTGCCTGCCACCACCCGCGATGGCAGCTTTGGCGAGGCCTGGCACTCCTATCTTGGTGAAATAGCGAGCGACACTTTCTTCTTCTGATTTTCCGTAGCCACCTTCAGAGGTTGGTTTTCGCAGCAGACTCGTAAACTCGTCCTTAAGGTTCGGTAGTTCGATCCGATCTTGAGGGCGCTTTGGACCAGCAACGCACGGCCGGATTTCCCCAAGATCTAATTCAAGCACCAGGCTGTACAGGCATTCATCTTTTCGCGGAATTCCAAACATACCC
>JAIVJP010000239.1 GCA_020199975.1 Acidobacteriota bacterium | reverse complement strand
CTCTTACCCGGGTGGCGAGGTGCGTAAGATCACCAACGACCTGAGTAACTATAACCGGCTGAGCCTGACCGCCGATTCGAGCGCGCTGGTCACAGTCCAGACCGAGGGCGAAATGAACCTCTGGGTTGCTCCGCAAGGAGACGCGGGCCGCGCGAAGCAGATTTCCTCGGGCAGGTCTGATGGGCTGCCGGGTCTGTCATGGATGCCCGGCGGTAAAATAGTTTACACGTCACGAGGGAGCGACTTTGGTGACATCTGGAGCATAGAGCAGGACGGAAAGAATCAGAAGCAGTTGACGGCCCACGCGCGCGCTAACTTCTCCCCGTGGGCCACGCCCGACGGGCGCTACATCGTCTTCTCGTCAACACGAGCGCGATCCACAAGGAGCATTTGGCGCATGGATCCGGATGGCGGCAATCTCAAACAACTCACCGAAGGGCCGGGAGATATATTCCCGCAATCTTCGCCCGACGGTCGCTGGGTAGTTTTCCAGTCTGCGCGCTCCGGCCCGGTCAGGGTCTGGAAAGTCTCGATCGACGGCGGTGAGCCCGTGCGGTTGACCGATAAATGGACAGCAAATCCGACCGTCTCGCCCGACGGTAGCCTGATCGCCTGCTTCTACCGCGAGGATCAGCCGAACTCGCCCGCTAAGGTCGCCGTGATTCCCTTCCCGGGCGGCGACCCTGTCAAGGTACTCGACCTTCCGCGGCCTAGCTTCAGCGGCGCTCCTGGCCTGCGCTGGACACCGGACGGGCGCGCGGTGACCTATATAGATACGATCAATGGCGTCTCGAACATCTGGTCGCTGCCTCTCGATGGCGGGGCGCCGAAACAGCTAACCGACTTCCAGACAGACCAGATATTCTGGTTCGACTTCTCGCGCGACGGTCGCCAGCTCGCCCTTTCGCGCGGCACGCAGACGAGCGACGTGATTTTGATTAAGGATTTCAAATAGATCGTGAGACTTATCGGCGGTATGAAACTCAGTCCGTATCAAGTTTCGCGCGAGCTTTGGCGAGCGCGCTATCGGAGGCGTGGTTGAAAATCTAAGATGAAACGAGGCCGCAATGTATCGAGTTGAGACCGTTGACACGCCCCGTCTTCTGCCGCTATGACGGAACGGCGCGGGTTATCGATCCCTCACTGCCCGATAGTAACGCGGGCACGGCGAGGCCTGGCTCTAAGCCCGGCGACCGAGATCCGTCCGGAAGCAATATCGGCGAGGTGTATTAGGCAGGCGACACGCGCGTCCATCAAAGGTCCAATAAGCGTTCCCGTGAGTCCTTCAAATGCGGTAGAGTGCTATCCATGCCGCGAAGTTACATTGAATTACAATAGGTCGCTTCCCTTTCACGGCGGCGACCCCGACGAGTCGGGGTTCGACTCCCGTACGGGACGCCAAATATCTTCAACAAGTTACGACTGCCGAGGCTTTAAGTGCTTTGCGACGCGCCACTTCTCGCTGTCACGTATCGCTGTACATCTAAGCGCCGAAATAGCCGCGAGTTTGCAAGCAAAAAAGGCTTCAAATGGTTTTCAATGATTGAGTGCTCCCGCTCGTATGCCTTAACCGTCAACCTCGCCTTCTGGTGTGCGTCGTAGCGGCTGGCGATCTCGGCGAAGGTCTCCTCGCCGGACCGAAACATTGTTCCGCCGCATCTTCCGCCTGGTTGCCAGAACGCGATCGAACCATGAACCCAAGGTCAATTGAATTTGATCTAAGCCCGATCCGCCTTTGTGGGCCAGGTTGGCAAACGTTCGGCGAAGGTCGTGCGGGTACAATATCACCAAACCCTAAAAGCCTGAGCATGTTCAGCAACGACGTCATAACTCGCTTGCTCTGTCACGCTTTCGCGAGTGATACGTCCGCTCTTGTTAATCGGGCGAGAGACACTGCCATCTGAAAAAGCCGGCAACACTCTTGTACTCGGCAATTGCTTTCTTTGTCCAATTCGGCATCGGCACGGAGCGCACCTTGTTACGCTTGCCGATTAGATCGACCAAGACC
>JAIVJP010000298.1 GCA_020199975.1 Acidobacteriota bacterium | reverse complement strand
CAATAACGGCGAGTTTTACCTTGGCAAGCAGAGAATCGCTCAGGAGGACATCAAAGCCAAGGTCGGCCCAATGTTAGAGAATGTGAAGTCGGAAGAGGATCGCATTGTTTACATCAAGAGCGGTGTAAATGTTTCGTATGGGGACGTGGTCAACATCATTAATGAGGTTCGGGGACTTGGCGTGGATAAGATTGGATTGGTAGCCGACAAGAAGAAGGGCGGTGCGGCTGTTCCGGCGCCAGCTACCTAACCGGCCTCCCTGCGAGGACAGTCGTTGGTTGCGCCGATTTTAGAGGAGTAAACTCATGTCTGTGGAAGGTGAAAAGAAAAGAGACGGCGGCACTAAAGCTGTGCCATACATCAATGTGACGCCGTTAATTGACGTCCTTCTTGTGTTGCTGATCATCTTCATGGTGATCACGCCGCTCAAGCCGAGCCGCTTCAAGGCGGATATTCCCACGCAGAGAGATCCAAACGAGGACCTCAGTCAACTGAAGCCGAATCCGCTGACCCTCGTCGTCTCAATCTCAAACGATCTTCAAATCAAACTTAACCAGGACTCGATGGGCTCTGTAAACGATACGGCGTTCTTATCACAGAAGCTGACGCAGGTGTTTCAGCAGCGGAAGGAGCAACGTGCCTATAAGCCGGGCATGGAAACCCGCTCCGATGTGCCTGAGCAGGATCGTATTGAGAAGACTGTGTTCATAAAAGCCCCGCGCGGACTTAGATATGAAGAGGTGGTAAAGGTGATCGACGCGATAAAAGGCGCCGGCGCTAACCCGGTTGGTTTGCAGGTAGACGATCTGCCTCAATAGAGCGCAGCGGATAACTTAAACCAAGCTTCGATCTCTGGCCTGCCGTACAGTTGCCGGTCCACAATGGAGCCACCGATAAATGAAACTCTCTCAAGCTAGGATCGCAATCGCCCTGGCAGTTGTTATTGCCACCAGTTCGGGTTGTGGCGTTATCAATAGAATAAGAGCCAAGAATGAGCTGAACGAAGCCGCCCGCACCTATCGCGAAGGGCATTTTGTTGAAGCCGAGCAACACGCCAGAAGGGCCCTTGAGCTCGATCCCAATAACAAGACGGGGCCTCTGTTTATTGCCCGTACTGTTCACGCCCAGTATCGGACCGGTGTCAATACGCCCGAGAACATTGCCAAAGCACGCGACGCCATTGAGGCGTATAGACAGATCCTGGAGTTAGATCCAACGAATGAAGAGGCGTACAAGGCGATCGCCTTTCTCTACGAAAAAATTAAAGAGGACGAGAAACTTCGAGATTGGATCATGGCCCGGGCGAATGATGGCCGGGTGGAGGCAGACAAACGCGCTGAAGCTTATATCGTGCTTGGCAGCAAAGACTGGAACTGTTCCTTTCAAATCACCGACTTGCCTACGAACAAGATTACGACCATAACTGAGGGCAGAGCCACCGTCTCCTACAAGAAACCCAAAGAGCAAAAAGACTTCGAAACAGCTCAGATGTGCGTGAAGCGGGGTCTCGAAGAAGTAGAGAACGCTATTAAGTTTGATCCCAACAGCGAATCTGCCTGGTCGTACAAAACAAATCTGTTGCTGGAAGCTTCCAAGCTGGCAGAAATGGACGGCAAAACGGATCAAAAGGCGGAGCTGGATAAGCAACGCGAAGAGGCACAGAAACGCACGACCCAATTGAGCGAGGCAAACAAGAAGAAACAAGCTGAAGAGGAAGCCAAGAAAGGAGCCTCGCCGCCCACGAGCTAGTCCTAGCGGATAACAAAAGCCATAATAAGCATAATCGCCAATGGGTGATGCTCGATTTCGAGTCGAGCATCACCTGTTTTGTTATAATCGCGGGCCAGCGTGCCAAGTCGCGCGCCCACCCAAGAGTTCGCATCAAGACATGATTCGTATTGAGGACATCGTCGAGAAGGTTGCCATTAACCATCCGCAGGCGGATCTCGATCTGCTGCGGCGTGCCTATCTATTTTCTGCGCGCGAGCATAAAGGACAGAAACGGGCCTCCGGTGAATCGTATCTCGTCCACCCGCTTGAGGTCGCCGACATCCTGGCGGATATGAAACTCGACGAAGTATCCGTTGCCACCGGCCTTCTGCACGATGTGGTGGAGGACACGCTGGTCGATCTTGATACGATCAATGAATACTTCGGGGAAGAGATAGCGCATCTGGTAGACGGGTTGACCAAGATTGCCCAAATCAGCAATGTCTCCCGTGAAGAGCAACAAGCCGAGAACGTGCGCAAGATGTTGCTGGCTATGGTCGACGACGTTCGGGTCGTGTTGGTGAAACTTGCCGACCGCCTCCATAACATGCGCACGTTGCACTATCTCAGCCCGGAGAAGCGAAAACGCATTGCTGAAGAGACCATGGATATCTTCGCTCCGATCGCCCACCGGCTGGGCATGGGCAAGTTGAGAGGCGAGTTGGAGGATCTCGCTTTCCGTCATCTGTACCCTGATGACTATCGAGAACTCTCGGAACAACTTGAGAAGCGACGCGCCGAAACTGAAGCGTTCTTGAAAGGCGTAACCAGCAGAATCGAAGAGAAGATGCGGGAAGCTGAAGTGCCCTTTGTGAGCGTGGACGGTAGAGTGAAACGGCTTTATTCGATCTGGAAGAAGCTGCGGCTACAGAAGATCAGCCTGGACCAGGTCTACGATCTGGTCGCCGCGCGGATTATCACTCCGAACGAAATCCGGCACTGCTACGCCGCCCTGGGCGTGATTCATAACACCTGGAAGCCGGTCCCCGGCCGCATCAAGGACTGGATCGCGACACCACGAGATAATCTCTACCAGTCGCTGCACACCTCCGTGATCGGTTCCAATAGCCAGTCGTTCGAGGTCCAGATTCGAACTGAGGACATGCATCACATTGCCGAGGAAGGCGTGGCCGCCCACTGGAAGTACAAGGAAGGGAAACGCGGCTCGCGGGATGATGACCAAGCCCTGCAAGCACTGCGCTCGCTGGTTGAGTGGACGCAGGAGGTCAAAGACTCGCGAGATTTCCTCGACTCTCTAAAATTGGATCTTTATCCGAAGGACGTCTATGCCTTCACTCCTATGGGTAAGGTTATTCAATTGCCGCGCGGGGCTTCACCCGTGGACTTTGCGTTCATGATCCACTCCGAGGTCGGTAACACCTGCACCGGCGCACGAATTAATGGACGCATGGTGCCCCTCAGAACGCAGATCCAGAATGGTGATGTTGTAGAGATCATTACCTCGTCATCGTCACACCCTTCACGAGACTGGCTCAATTTCATCGTCACGTCGCGAGCGAGAAATCGTGTTCGCCACTGGGTAGCTGAGCAGCAGCGTGCAGAGTCGATCGAGATCGGACGGAAGCTGTTTGAAAAAGAAGCCGCCCGATTCCAACTCTCCGTAAAGAAGATACTGAGCCCCAGCGATGGCGAAATGAAAAGGGTGGCCGGGGACTACGGCTACGGGCGCGTTGACGACCTGCTGGCGGCGATCGGTTATGGCAAGCTAATACCGCGCAACGTAATCGCCAAATACCTCGGTCCTGAACAGTTCGAACAACTTGATAAGCAAAAAGAGTCGCGTTTGCGCAGCGGCGTGCGTGCCGTGAAGAAGCTAATTCGGCTGGGCGACGATTCGATCGTGGTTCGCGGCGTTGACGACTTGATGGTTACTCGGGCCCGTTGCTGCAACCCATTGCATGGCGAGGACATTATTGGCTACGTGACCCGGGGCAAGGGCGTGGCGGTCCACACCAAACGCTGTAAAAACGTCATGCAGTTAATGGTAAATCGGGAACGTATTGTCGAAGTGGAATGGGCCGGCAAACAAGACAAGACGGCCTATGCCGTGAAACTGCTCGCGGTTACTGAGAACCGCACCGGCATGATCGCCGGCATTACCGGGGCCATCTCGGACATGAAGACGGGTATTCGTGATGCGCGCGCCTCGGTGGCTCCTGATGAAAGAGGTCAGATAGAAGTAACCGTAGAGGTATTTGATGTGAAACACCTGGACAAGGTGATTAACTCAATTAGAGGCGTTCCCGGCGTCATCGAGGTCGAGCGCTTGCAGGGGACGGCTTAGTTGTGCGCGGAGTGTCATGGCCTCGCCCTCATGTCACTTTGCTCTTAAGCAAACCTTTCTGTTAAAATCTCGCCTTTGCTTTGGACATCGGAATTGAGGCGGTCTCTACCGTGAAGCAGATTATTCAGACCGACCGAGCTCCGCAGGCGATCGGTCCCTATTCGCAGGCCATCAAGGCCCGCGGATTTGTTTATGCATCCGGCCAGATACCAATCGATCCAGCGACCGGTCAATTCGTTGCCGGGGGGATTACAGAGCAAACTGAGCAGGTGATGAAGAATGTGGCCGCGGTTCTGGAGGCTGCCGGCAGTGGGTTGAACCGGATCGTGAAAACGACTGTGTTCCTAGCCGACATGGAAGAGTTCGCAGCCATGAATGAGGTTTACGCTAAGTTCTTCACGAGTGATCCACCAGCTAGAGCGACGGTTCAAGCGGCAGGTTTACCGCGCAACGCAAGGGTAGAGATCGAAGTAATAGCCCTGGTGGAAGAGTGATAAGTCCGGCGGGGTTGTTTAGGATTGCAAGTACCTGTTCTTTGACAGTTTCAGAAAGAAGTTTGTTAGGCGGCCTTTGAAATCTTGCCGGCCTTGATGCAGTTTGTGCAGACCTTCATGCGTTGCCTGCCACCCTGGGGCAGTTGGACCCGAATCGATTGCAAATTTGGATTGAACCGTCGTGGCGTACGATTATTCGCGTGAGATACGTTATTGCCGAACTGTGGCCCCTTCCCACAAACTTCGCAACGTTTAGCCATTACTTAATGAAACCTCCAAGGGCAACCAGCCCAATTTAGTGCTGTTTAGCTGTAAGGTGCAGCTAATTAGTAAAATCGAGAATTAAGATTTATAACAAACGCATTTCTGAATCGTCAAGTAGGCATCGACTCCCCCGCGACTGCCACTAGTACTTCTAAAGGAGCAAATTGATAGTGCATACAACTGCAAGATTACTTAAAACAGTCACGCTTCTGGCGCTGATTGCGCTCGCAACCAACGGGTGCAGCTCGGGCGGGAGCTCCGACGCCAAAGACAGCACGGTTGCAGCTACCGTTAACGGCAAAACCATCATGCTGGCAGAAGTGGAACGAGCATTGAACCAGCAGGCTGGAGGTAAGCAGTCGCAACTCTCCCAACTCGAACTGGCCCAGGCGCGCTTGCAGATCCTTGGCAGTTTGATCCAGAGGGAAGTCTTGTTTCAGCGAGCTGATCGGGAGAAGGTGTTGCCCACCGAGGATCAAATTACAGCGCTCATTAACCAGCAAAAGCAACAAAGCGGCATGACCGACGATGATTTTCAGAAGAGCTTGACTGAGCAGAATCTCACGATGGAATCCTTGCGGGCTGAGGCGCGCAAGGACATAGCCATCAAGAACCTCCAGGATAAGTTCAGCTCGAAAATCACGGTTAATGACAAGGAAGTTGAAGAGTTCTACAACGCCAATCGGCAGCAGTTTGTCAGCGCACGCGGCGCGGCTCTGGCGGTAATTATTGTGGATCCAGCCGACAATTCCGGGCAGGGAATTCAGAACGACGCAAAGAACGAAGCTGAGGCCAAGCTGAAAATTGATAACGTATTTCAGCAGTTGAAGGGCGGCGCAGACTTCGCCACGGTGGCTCGGTCTAAGAGTGAAGATGCCAACAGTTTGGTTCGGGGTGGGGACATCGGCTCCTTTAGCGAGGACGGTTTAAAACAAGCGGGACTTCCGAAGGACGTGATCGACTTGCTCATGGGTCCTATGCAGGTAGGCAGCTTCACCGAGCCCAAGCAGGTTAACGGTCGCTGGTATGTTTTCAAGCTGTCAGAGAAGCGACTGCAAACTGAAAACCTAATGCTGGAAAGCCCTGGCGTTCGTCAGCAGATTACCCAGGCTTTGACTAATCAACGGAAGGAAATATTAAACGCGGCACTTCTTGAGGTGGCCATGAACGAGGCCAGAATAGTAAATAGTCTGTCCGCCAACATGCTTGCCAATCCGAGCAATCTCGGCTTGCGTCCCGCTTCTCTAGGCACAGCAGCGTCGCCGGCTGCGAGTACGCAGACAACAGCAACGCCACAGGCGGCTGCGACATCGCCCTCAGCGAGCCCGCACGCGGGTGGCTCGCCGAAATAACAGACTTAAGTTCTGTATTACTGATAAACCGGGGTCCCCAAGCGGGCAGCCCGCTTGGGGTGGTGGATGCGGGTGTGGGGTGGATTGATCAAGCCCGGCACCCGCTTCGTACGTCTCGGACTCCAGTTATGCTTTTTCGTCTTTCAGATGTGCACAAGTCCTACGCAACCCACTACATTTTGCGTGGCGTGTCTTTGCAAATTAATCCCGGTGAGCACGTAGGTCTTGTAGGACGCAACGGGGCGGGCAAGACCACCATCTTTCGACTGGTTAGCGGCGAGGAATCGCCGGACCGGGGGGACGTGGTGCGGGCGCGGGGCGTCCGGTTGGGGCTGCTCGCGCAGCACGTTCATTTTGAACCGGGGACCACGGTGCACGAATCCGCGCTCGCTGCTTTCGGGCATCTGCAACAAATCGAGCACGAAATGCACGAGCTCGAGCATCGCATGGCCGAAGTAGATGCCGATCTTGAAAAAGTGCTCGAGCGGTATAGTGATCTGCAGCACGAGTTTGAACGCGAAGGCGGATTCGAATACGCCGCCAAGGCCGAAGCTATCCTGCAAGGTCTTGGCTTTGATCGGCAGCAATGGTCGCTGGAAACAGAAAAACTTTCAGGTGGCCAGCAGAACCGTCTCGGTCTCGCAAGGTTGCTGCTGGCCGAACCGGACGTGCTTTTGCTCGATGAGCCCACCAATCACCTCGACGTCACTGCGGTCGAATGGCTGGAAGAATTCCTGCAAAGTTACGCCTCTGCCTACGTGATCATCAGCCACGATCGTTACTTTCTTGATCGCGCTTGCCGTCGCATTGTTGAGCTCGAAAGCGGTCGCTCTTCGAGTTACACGGGCAACTATTCGGCCTACCTGGTCGAACGCGAGGAAAGACGCGAGGCACAGCAACGCGCTTATGAGAATCAGCGTCAACTAATCGAAAAGACGGAAGAGTTTATTCGACGCAATCTTGCCGGGCAGAAAACCAAGCAGGCCAAATCGCGGCGCACGATGCTGGCAAAGCTCGAAAGGGTTGAAGCCGTCCGGGCGGATAGATCGTCGGGCGATTTCCGATTGCAATCGATTGAGCGCACCGGCAATCACGTGCTGATGGTCAATGAGGCCGCCATCGGCTATCCGGACAAGATGTTGGCGCGCGACATCTCTTTTATTCTCCGTCGGGGGGGGTGCTTGGGTATCATCGGACCAAACGGATCCGGAAAAACTGCTTTTCTAAAGACCATTCTCAAGAAAATTCCCGCGCTAGCCGGCGAGATTCGCTGGGGTACCAAGGTCCAGATAGGCTACTACGCGCAGCAACTCGACGATCTCGACGATCGAAACGAAATTATCATGGAGCTCCGCCGCGTGGCTCCGGCGAGCGCCACCGCGGGAGAGCTGAGATCGTTTTTGGCTAAGTTTCTTTTCACGGGGGACGACGTTTACAAGAAGGTTGGCGATTTGTCTGGTGGCGAAAAGGGGCGTCTGGCGCTGGCGAAGTTGATCTACTCGCGCGTGAATGTGCTCGTGCTGGATGAGCCGACTAACCGTCTGGACATTCCCTCCCGCGAGGCGCTGGAAGAAGCCCTCGACGCCTACGAAGGAACGATACTCACAATCAGCCACGATCGTTATTTTCTCGATCGCGTTGCTACGCAGATACTC
>JAIVJP010000238.1 GCA_020199975.1 Acidobacteriota bacterium | reverse complement strand
TCCCAAGATATTAGATATTTCTGAACCGATCCGTAGCATCCACGAGAGCGCCGATGATGCCGGGTTCGGTAACCGAATGGCCGGCATCGGGGATGATCTTGAGGTCTGCTTCCGGCCAGGCCCGGTGGAGCTCCCACGCGCTCATGATAGGACAGACGATATCGTAGCGACCCTGAACGATCACCGCGGGAATGTGTCGAATCTTGTCGACGTTGTCGATCAGGTAGTTATCGGTTTCGAAGAAGATGTTGTTAACGAAGTAATGACACTCGATCCTGGCCAGGGCGAGTGCTGTGTGGGGTTCGGCATAATGCTCCACCAGGTTCGGATCGGGAAAGAGTTTGGAAGTGCTGCCTTCCCAGATCGACCAGGCTCGAGCTGCTTCAAGACGGACCGCCTCATCGTCGCTCATTAACCGCTTGTGATACGCGTGCAGCATGTCGCCACGTTCCGATTCGGGAATAACGCGCACATATTCTTCCCACGTGTCGGGGAAAATCGCGCTGGCGCCTTCACCTTCCTGATAGAACCAGCGAATCTCTCTCGGGCGACAGAGAAATATTCCCCGCAGCACTAACTCGGTAACGCGTTCAGGATGCGTTTCCGCATATGTCAGCGCCAGCGTGCTGCCCCAGGAACCACCAAAGACCTGCCAGCTCTTTATACCGAGGTGTTCGCGCAGACGTTCAATGTCTTCGACGAGGTGCCAGGTTGTGTTGTCTTCGAGGTTGGCGTGCGGCGTGCTCTTACCGGAGCCGCGCTGATCGAAGAGCACCACGCGATAAGCCTGCGGGTCGAAGTACTGCCGATAGAAAGGCTGGAGACCGCCACCCGGCCCACCGTGAAGAAAGACAACCGGCTGGCCTTTTGGATTTCCACACTGCTCGTAGTACAGCTCGTGAATGTCCGAGACTTTCAAGCGGCCGATGTCAAAAGGTTCAATTGGCGGATAAAGTGTTTTCATGGGCAGCATCATACAAAAGCAGTCTCCAAAGTGACTAATCTTCAATTTCAGTTGATACGAGTCGGATCAGAAGAGGTGATCCTTCGTTAGTTCACGGGCCGTGCGATTGTTAACACAAAGACTTCTTTGGCCCCACAGGCCATCAAAGCCGCTGCACATGCCGACACCGTGGCTCCCGTGGTGAAGACATCATCGACAACAAGGACGTGCTCGTCTTCGATCAAAAGTGGATAGCGCACACTGAAAGCTTCTGCGACGGTCTCTCGACGACCCTTGGCGTCCATGCCGGCGCGATGCCGTTCGGAATGAACGGTGCGAATAAGGCTTACTTCATCGAACGGCAGCCACACCGCGCGCGCCAGCTCGCTACCTATTACTGCAGCCTGATTGAAACCTCTTGCCTTTTCACGATCGGGATGAAGCGGGACTGGAATGACGCGCGTCGCTTTGTCCAATGGTGCGCGTCCTTGTGTTTCTACCAATAAACTAACCAGCCGCTGAGAGATGTGCGGCTCGCGTTTGAGCGCCAGCACCGAAGCGCGGAGCGCTCCCTCATAAGCTCCACAGGCGCGGGCTGCCGTAAAGGCATCCCGATCGCAACGCCGGCAGCGAACTTGATCTCGTTTTTCTGGCACGATAGTACCCAATGATAAGGCGCCACATTTCCAACAGATGATATCCGTGGTGGTAAATGTCCGAGTTTCACGCCAGCACGGCGCACAAGCAACACCGAGACACCGGTCTTCAACGCTGCCACCGCAGAGCGAGCACGCTTGCGGATAAACGAGTGAGAGCAGGGCGTTATAGAACGAGTTAATAGTGCGCGTGAGGAGCATGGACGTATGAGCGTGAGGGAAAGCGGGGCCAAAAACCAACGGCCTCCTAAGTTGACCTCAGGAGGCCGTCATTATGTCACCAGGTATATCAAAGTACTAATCCTCGTCCACATCGAGCAGTCCTCGCTCGTGAAGGTCCTGACAACGAACACAGTGGCGGGCCCACGGTACGGCATCGAGCCTCTTATCGGGCAGGGCTTCGCCGCAATGTACACACT
>JAIVJP010000237.1 GCA_020199975.1 Acidobacteriota bacterium | reverse complement strand
GCTCTGGTGAGTACAGGCAAAGGTTTGGTCAACCGTGATCGTTCTAATCACATTCAGATAACAAAGAACCGCCGCGAACTTCTCGCGGCGGCTCTTGAATAAGGAGTCAACTTCCAGCTTACTTACACTTGGAATAACCACAATCGCGACAGAAGTCACAGCCGCTTGCGTGTTCGAGCTGACCTTTGCACTCGGGGCAGATGCCGGCCATTGTCGACATGATCGCGCCGGTGACCGGCGCAGTCGACACCTGTGCATTGGCCTGCGCCTGCTGCTTTCCAAGGGCGCGCGCCGAATCGGGGAGAGCCTGCAAACGGCGGTTGGTGATCATGATGCACTCGGCGACGGCTTGTTCGGGCGAGGTTAGTAGACGCTCGTTGAACCAAACCGCATGCGTGCCGGTCACTTTGTTAAGACTGTAAGCGACTTCCGCAGCGTCGAAGCCACCACGCAGCATCTTCGATGCGAGGAGTCCCACACCACCGCTGATTGGTCCGGTGGCGAATACTTCCTGGATCATGCGGCTATCGTGATTCACCGTGACGTAGAGATTCTGACCATCAAAGGGAATCTGCCAGGTGGCGCCGCTTAACTCGCGAGGACGTTCGATGCGAATCGCTGTAAGTTCCGGTGCGGCGATCCCGGCGTCAGAGCGGAGCCTCGCAGCGTTCTCGGCTTCCGCCTTCGCTTCATCGTCTGCCTGTTCTCTTACTAATGCTCCGGCTTCGGATCTGGCTAACCCTTCAGCTTCGGGATCGATGGCAAGGACGTGCGCCGCATCAGCATGGCTTGCGGGCGGCTCGTCAAGCACTTCCGCAGTCGCTTCGGTGTTGCAGGCAGTCTCGCTCTTCTCTTCCACCTTCATCGACGTAAGCACCTGATTGTCGCGCGACCCATCGCGATAGTAACTGACAGCTTTGCAACCAAGCTGACGACCTAATCTATAAAGATGGTCGACCGACTCGACGGTATCGTCCACGGCACCGTTGCAGGCGTGTGTACATAAGTACGCGTGCCGAGCGTGTCTTTGCGCACATAGGCCCATGAGAAACTGGGTTCAATGCCCGAAGAGGTTTCCGCAACGAGGGAAATCGTTCCGGTGGGTGCGATGGTCGTGACTTCGTAGTTGCGCGGTGTTAGCGGCACATCGCGCGGAATCCCGATCTGGTTGTAGAGGAAGTCTTCGTAAGCCTCGCGGTTTGGCTCAAACTCCGGGAACGTTCCCTTCTCGGCTCCCAGCTTAATACTGGCGATCCACGACTCGCGACGAATGAAGCCCATCATTTCATCCATCAGATCAATGGAAGCCGGCGAGCCATAGGTCACTTTGAGACTCAGACAGAGATCCGCAAAACCCATGATCCCGAGGCCGACCGGCCGTGTCCGAGTCACGACATCGTTGATCTCCGGCAGAGGCCAGGCGCAGGTGTCGATTACATTGTCCAGGAAACGCGTGCAGAGATGTGTTACTTCACGCAGACGATCCCAGTCAACCCGATTGTCGGCGTCATAAAACTTCGCCAGATCAATCGAACCAAGATTGCAGGAATTCGAGAAATGCAGAAACTGTTCGCCGCAGGGATTGCACGAATATATCGGCCCCATCGACTTCATCATATGGTTATGACGATTCACCTCGTCGATAAAAGCAATGCCCGGCTCGGCATACCTGTGTGCGCTGGCAACAATACGATTCCATATGTCGGGTGCGAACACCATCCCCGGCCGCGGCGGTTCTTCAATAGTGCACTTGGAAAGATCCGCATCCACATACGACTGCTGGTCCGGGAAAGTCACGGTTGAGCCATCAGTACGCCGGTAGACAACATAGTCGCCGTCTCGCACAGGATCGTAGATCGAGTCATTCCACGGCTCCCCGTTGAACTCGAGCTGGAACCACTCATTGTTATCAACTGCCTTCAAAAACTTGTCTGTTACATTGACGGAGATGTTGAAGTTGGTCAGCGAGTGCTGATCATTCTTGGCATGAATAAAGCGCAGCACATCGGGATGAGTGACGCGTATCAATGTTCATGAACGAGACTGGACCAGAAGCCACCCCGCGCGTGGAACCAACCAACGCACCGGACGGCCTGAGAAATTCATAAGTCATTCCCGTACCGCCTCCGGTCTGATGAATGGTTGCGGCAGCCTTGGCGTGATCCATGATGCCCGTGATCGAGTCGGGGACATCAAGAACGAAACAAGCGGCCAGTTGTCCATTGGCTTTGCCTGCGTTTACCAGGCAGGGAGTGTTTGGAACAAACTCACGCGCGAGCATTATCTGGCTCACTACCTCGAAGAACTCATCGCGCTTCGAGGGATCTTTTTCGGCAGCCGATACGTGACCCACTACGCGACGGACGATATCCGGCCACTCTTCAAGGGGGCGCGCTTTCGCATCCTTCAACGAATATCGTTTGCTAATTACGCGCTTGGCGTTAAGCCCGAGGGGTTGGCTCTTACGCCTCGTTGCGGAGACCGACGGAGGTGGGTTTATGTTGGGCGTCTGTTTGCCGAAAGCTGCGCTCATCTTCTTTGCCTTTCTCGCGCCCGGGGACACGCGAGCAGTAAGGATTTCAAAAACAGTTCGGCGCAATAATACTCAGACGCCGATTCAAAATGTTGTAGCGGATACTGCGGTTGGCTTTATTCGAAGCGATAAAAAACCTGCTGAACAGCAACTCAGGGGGCCTGCCGCTGCTCCAAAATAACCCGCCTCGCCTCAAGCGGAGCGCAATATACATCTTTGTAACATCTATGTCAATATGTTGTGGTCATCTTTTTTATCAATGCAATAGAGTGTGTTAATTGAGACTCAACCTTAACAACTAACTTACTGACAGGCCGTAGTTTCAAGGTCTTTTTCACTCTGAATCGGGTAGTCTGGAGCTCGCGTTCTGGTCCTCAGAGAGAGAGGCAAGTCACCAGAAAATTATAGTCCATGTTTGAGGAGAGGGTAAGCGGCCGGAGAAGCTTAAGGACCTTCATCCCTCAGCGGTTACATAGTCCCCGGATCTGCACCTACCGAGCACGAAGGCCTGCGTATCCAGTGCGGCAAATGTATCTGAGGTTTCTTCGAGCATCTGCTTGGTCATGGCAATCGAATCGCTGAGCTGCTCGAAATCGAGTGAGGAGACCCTTTCAGGAGTCGGCAACGTTACTACCTGATCATTGACGAGACCGAAGAAGTTTTCGATGGACTGCAACTGGCCTTCGACGAGTTTTACTGAGCGCTCGATATCCTTGAAAGCGGCAACTCTTCTCTTGAGTATCTCGACATTCGATTGCTGTATGCGCTTCTCACGGTCATCCCGGGACGCCTCAACGGCACGTTCCGCCTGCACCAGTTGATTTTGCACAGCCTGGCGGTTAATAGATCTGAGATGTTGCTTACGCCGGCGATAGACATCCAACAGGTCTACGAAATCTTCCCAGCGCTGGTCCAAGCTTTGAATGTTTGAGGGAATTTGTTTTGTGCCGGTAAACTTCTTGTAGTTGGAATAAATCTGATTCTTCATCCAACGCAGATATTCCACGGCTTCGCGCTCACGCGGATCGAACCCTTTTATTTGAGCTTCGCGCTGCTGTTCGCGTAGCTTATTAAGCCGCTGCTTCTCGCGGCGGTCGACCAGTCGTCGGTAAAGTGATGTGGCTGGCACGGTAACTAGATAGGCAGTTTCGACAGCGAGTGCTGCAGCCAGCGGGGTCACATCTTGAACGTAGGCGGCGGCGACGGCAAACCCTGCCATCCCCCAGAAGTTAAGGGGTTCCTTAAAAGCCTCTTTCAGATACTTAACATCAAACTTCGGAAACTCGGCCATATACTTAGAAAGCCAAGAAGGACCATTTTCGGGATCCACCTAAGAGATTTTCAGACTCAGTTATTATCACTGCCGTTATTTACTACGGCGCTTTTCTGATCGCTTGTACTGGTGTCACCGGGCGCCGGCAGAGCTTGTGGCTCACTGCCGGAGGTTGAGACCGGTAAAAGTCCCATATCTCGTTTGTAGGACAGCAGCTTATCCTGCAACTGCATATCCATCGCTTCACGTTCGATATCCTGCATTTGATTATCGACGGACGCGGCGCCAAGTTGCATCTTGGCCTCTGCGGCGGCTGCGCGACGATCAATTTTGTCCCGCATCTCATTAAACGTCGAAGCGTCGTCGCCGATCTGGAAAGATTCCATCGTCTGCGCCAACTGTTCCTGGAGCTTTGCCTGCTTTGACTGATTAATCAGTTGCATCGCCTCGGCGGTCCGCCGCTGCATTTGCAATACATAATTATCGCGGGCTTTGAGCGCCTGTTTGGACGCCAGAGTGGCATGCTCAAATTGCTGCGAGGTTTTTTGCAGGTCCACCTGCGCCTGCTGAAGCTGGCCGATGTAAGCGGTGGCAATATCGTCGCGCCCCATCTTTACCGAGGCGCGAATCTTGGAATCGAGGTCGACGACCTGAGTTTCAAGGCGTTCTTTGCTCTTCCCGAGGAGCTTCTCGGTAGCCATCACCTGAGCCACAGAGTTGTTCAACTCAGGGACGCGGTCACGCATGTCTCTAATAGTTTGCTGAAGCACTAGTTCGGGGTTTTCAGTCGCCTCGATTAAGCCACCGAACAGTGCGCGCATTGAGCGCTTAACTCTGCTCCAAAGTCCCATTTGTCAGCTATCCTCCAGCAAAAAGGTGTCCGATTCTGCGTTGGCCCCTTCGTGCTTGCCCGGAACCAAAATTCGTCCGGCCGCATGTATTTCTGTACGATGCTTTACCCGGGGCAGTTCAAGTTACAAGCGGAAAACGAAGCCGGAGTATAACAGCACTTAAGTACAGGCTCCAGATAGGGGCGCGCTACCCTGCTTTTTCTGTGGGACAGGCGCCGAGAGAAAAACCGAGAATTAGACTTCATCCATTAGTGCGATTAGGGTCAATATCCTGTAGACCTGTTCAGCCACTTGTTTTGGACGGGGGCTCCCTAAATCTGCCGATGTCGCGTCGGTACTGCATCCCTTCCCATTTGATTTGCTCCACGGCGTTGTAGCAATGGCCGAGTGCCTTTTCCAAAGTCTCGCCCCTG
>JAIVJP010000512.1 GCA_020199975.1 Acidobacteriota bacterium | reverse complement strand
GGTGCCGAACCTTGCCGTAAGTACGGCAATGATTGGTGCGATCGTCAACGAACCCAACGTCAGCCGCCAGCTATAATAGAAGGACGCGGAGAGAAACGCTATCAGTGTGAAACTCTCGCGGAGCATATCGCGAATCGTGCCGGTAACTGCGGTCTCTATTGCCGCCGCGCTAGACACCAGACGCGAGACGAGATAGTTGGTGCGGTGACGCTCGAAGAAACTTGCCGACTGCGAGAGCAAATGACTGTAGAGATCCTGGCGGAGTTTCAGGACGGCAGACTGCCCGATGCGCGCCATTAGATAGGTTGAAAAGTACTCGGCGATTCCTTTGGTAAGGGTGAATGCCAGCAGCAAAATCGAAATAATTTTCCAGGCTTCCAGACCCGAGTGCGGGATGATGTGTTGCAGCCCGAAAAGCGTTGGAGTGCGCTGCCCGTCGCCTTGTGCAAAGGCTTGATCAAAGATGGGAACGATCAGTGCACCGATCGCGCTTTCCAGCACGCCCACAAGGAGCATCGCAAAAGTCGCAAGAGTGAAAGTGCCCCAGTGAGGTCGTAAATATTTGAGCAGTCGTCTCAGATCGTGCATTGCCGCTTGCGAACTCTCTGATCCGTAGGCAAAAGGAAGGTTGAATACGGCTGTGATACTAAGGGAGCAACTATACTTACCCTTGCTTAACTGCGTCAAGGCTGAGTCATTTGCTCGTCTTTGGACCTTATCATGTGGACCCACGCGACCTTTGTCGATTGCTAACCGCGAACTGGGTTATAATTCGATCGCGATTTCGTGAAATCAAAACACCCAGCTAATAGGTCACGGGTCTTGGAACAACAAGAAGCAGCAATTAAACACGCTGGGAAGCGTCTTCTGATCGTTGACGACGACGGGGACATGCGACTCCTGCTAGCGGAGTATTTTCGCCGCCTGGGATTTCAGGTTGAAGAGCAGGAAAGTGGTGCCTCGGCGCTGGAGTCGGCCGTAGCCGGGCGGTTTGATTGCTTTATCCTGGATGTCTCCATGCCCGGAATGTCTGGGATTGAACTGCTGAAGCGCGTTAGAGGCCGCGGCCTACAGACTCCAGCCCTATTCCTAACCGCTCACGATGCCCTCGATTACAAGGTCGCCGGTTTCGAGGCCGGCGCCGATGACTATGTAGCAAAGCCTTTCAGCCCACGCGAGCTGGAATATCGCGTGGATGCGCTGCTCAGGCGTTCTGGTGCGGTTTCGGAGGCCAAGGATGGTGAACGCATAGAAGTTGGAGACTTGATAATAGACAAACGTCGCCATGAGGTCAGCAGACAGGGTGAGCGTATTGGCCTCACACCGCTTGAGTTCCAGATTCTCGAGTTGCTGGCCTCTGAACCCGGACGCGCCTGGTCCAGGAATGCGCTATTGGACCACGTCTGGAGCACCGACTACGAAGGTTATCAGCGCAACATCGACCCGCACATCAATCGCTTGCGAAAGAAACTGGAGACTGATCCGAAAAACCCTCGATATGTGCTGACTGTCCGCGGCGTGGGATACAAGCTTAACGAAGCGCCGTGAGTATGATTCTCATCTTTCGAGTTGCTTAAATTCGCAGGTCCGGAGGGTGGTTTACCCCTGCTTGGGTGGTGCCGGGAGTCAGCGGGGATAAACCACGCTCCGGACCTGCGAGTTATTCCAAATTGAACTACCACTTTATCCGTGAGTGCATCATGATCCGCTCATCATCAAGTCTTCCTTTACTGCCCCACGCCGACTAGAAGGAGAGTCATTGGAATGTTGTGGATACTTGGCGTGGCACTCATTGCCTTCTGGTTTGTTCTAAAGGTTATTCTTCACAAGGGCGGCTTCTCACATATCCTGCTACTAACGGGGATCTCCCTGCTTATCATTCAATTTGCGGCCTACCGAAGGGCTAATAATCAAAAAATCCCCTCTCGGCGATAGCTTGACCCCCTCATAACCTTCGGCAACAATGATTCGCTGCGCTGCATCAAGAGAAGAGGCAGTTTTAACGTCCTCGGGGCTCAGTCCCTGGGTAATCT
>JAIVJP010000511.1 GCA_020199975.1 Acidobacteriota bacterium | reverse complement strand
CGCGGGGTGTAGGCCTGGCCGTCATCATCGTTGACCCGGCGGACAACGGCGCGACGAACGACGCCAAAGGCGATACCGAAGCCAAGACTAAGATTGACATCATCTATCAACAGTTGAAGAGCGGCGGCGATTTCGCCAGCGTCGCGCGCGAGAAGAGCGAAGACCAGCAAAGCGTTTTGAGCGGCGGGGACATCGGGTTCTTCAGCGAGGACAAACTCAAACAGAGCGGCTTCCCGCCGGAATTGATCAAAAGTTTTTTCAGCGACATGCAAGTCGGCAATTACACCGCGCCTATCCAGAGCAGCGGTCGTTGGACGATCTTCAAACTCACGGACAGGCGCTTGCAGAGCGAGAATTTGATGCTCGACAACCCGGACGTGCGCAAGGATGCGACGGAGAACATTCTCAACCAGCGCAAGCAAATTTTGAACGCCGCGATGCTCGAAGTCGCTATGCGTGAAGCGAAGATCACAAACAATCTGGCGCAAGACATGCTCAACAGTTCGACTTCCCTGAGCAGCCTACGCCCCGCCGGAAGCCGTCCGGCGACGATGGCAACACCCGCCGTGAATCCGGCAGCGCCTACTTCAAGTCCCTCTGCTTCGCCCGCAACGGGCGCTACGGCGAGTCCTGCCGCGTCCAACACCAACGCGGCGAACAGCAACAAGTAATAGTCGCCGGGTTGGAACTGCCGCTGTTGCTCGGACATCCTCAATCGTGAATCGTAAATAGAGAAAAAGCAGTTTCTATTTACGATTCACGATTTACAATTTACTGACATGTCACCCGTTACTTGTCACCATCATGCTGTTTCGTTTCTCGGAAGTTTATAAGTCTTACGGCTCGCAGGATGTGTTGCGCGGCGTGTCGCTCCAGATCAATCCGGGCGAGCATGTCGGACTCGTCGGGCGCAACGGCGCGGGCAAGACGACCCTGTTTCGCCTGATCGGTGGCGAGGAGACGGCTGACAGCGGCGACGTGGTGCGCGCACGCGGCCTCAATCTCGGGTTGCTCGAACAACACGTTGATTTCGAGCCGGGCATGACCGTGCATGAATCCGCGCTCGCGGCCTTCGGTCGGCTCCAACAAATCGAGCACGAGATGCACGAACTCGAACACCGCATGGCCGACGCGACCGATGACCTCAATGCGGTACTCGAACGCTACAGCGATCTCCAACACGAATTTGAACGCGAAGGCGGCTTTGAATACGCCGCGCGAGCCGAAGCGATTTTATTCGGCCTCGGCTTCGAGCGCGAGATGTGGGGGATGGAGACGGAGAAACTTTCGGGCGGCCAAAAAAACCGGCTCGGCATGGCGCGGCTGCTGCTCGCCGAACCCGACGTGCTCTTGCTCGATGAACCGACGAACCACCTGGACGTGGCCGGTGTCGAATGGCTCGAAGAGTTTCTGTCATCTTACGCGTCGGCCTACGTCATCATTTCGCACGACCGTTATTTTCTCGACCGCTCGTGCCGCCGCATCGTTGAAGTCGAAAACGGCAAGGCCGTCAGTTACAACGGCAACTATTCGGCCTTTCTCGTCGAGCGCGAGGAGCGGCGCGAGGCGCAGCGGCGCGCATACGAAAACCAGCAGCACCTCATTGCCAAGACCGAGGAATTCATCCGCCGCAATCTCGCCGGACAAAAGACCAAACAGGCCAAGTCGCGCCGCACGATGCTGCAAAAAATGGATCGCGTCGAAGCGGTGCGCGCCGACCAGTCGCAGGGCAACTTCCAGTTGAAAGGCATCGAGCGCACGGGCAACCAGACGCTCATTGAACAAACTCCCGCCGCTCGCGGGCGAGATGCGCTGGGGCACGAAAGTTCAGATCGGCTACTACGCGCAGCAACTCGACGACCTCGACGACCGCAACGAGATCATCATGGAACTGCGCCGCGTCGCCCCCTCAACCGTGACGACGGGCGAACTGCGCGGCTTCCTCGCGAAGTTTCTCTTCGTCGGCGACGACGTGTACAAGCACGTTCGCGATCTCTCCGGCGGCGAGAAGGGCAGACTTGCGCTCGCCAAGTTGATCTATTCGCGCGTCAACGTCCTCGTCCTCGACGAGCCGACGAACCATCTCGACATCCCCTCGCGCGAAGCTCTCGAAGAAGCCCTCGATGCTTTTGAAGGCACGATCATCACCATCAGCCACGACCGCTACTTCCTCGACCGCATCAGTACACAAATTCTCGCGCTCGACGGACAGAGCGCGGCGGAACACTACGACGGCGACTACACCGAGTACCACGAATGGAAAGCCCTCGTCCGCACCGAGCAAGCTGCCGCAAAGGCCGCGCAGGCGAAGGGGGTGAGCGCGCCCCAAAAGACGCCTGCTCCCGTCGCCCCACAGAAGGGCAATGCGGCTGCTTCCCGCAAAGCGAAAGTATCCGGCGGCGGTAAAGGAGGCAAAAAGAAGCTGTCTGCTACGGGCGCGCGACGCGAGACGCGCAATGAAGCTCAACGAAGAATACCAGCAGGCAGATGCGCGCCTACGCTCGCTCTATGAAGAGTGGGAACGCATCGCCGCCGAAGCCGCCAGCGCGTGATTTTCGCAGCCGTTGAATGAAGTGGAGGGGCAGGGAATTACTCTCCTTGCCCCTTCACTTGCCTGGGAATTTATAAGCGAGTGCTGATCGGCCCGACTCATTTGAAAAGCACCTGATGTCGTCCAGACCGGAGATCGTCGTCCATTGTTCGACGAAGCAGCAATATCAATTAATCGTGAATTTGATGTCGTCGCTGCTTTCCGACAGTTTTCGATCCGCGCTGTTGTAAGCGCTCACCTGCCAACGATAAGTGCCTTTATCGAGGGGCTTGTCAATGCCGAAGGAAGTGCCTTCGAGGCGTTCATTGACGTAGGGAGAGGTGACGCTGGAGTCTTCCGGGTAGATGCTGAACTTGTAATAAGCCGCGTCCGGGTAGGCCTCCCACTTCAGCTCCAGATTCTGCGCGCTGACCTTGGCTCCCGCTTTGGGATTGAGAATTTTCAGATCGCCCTTGAAGAGATTGGTCGGCGAGATGAAGAGAGTTTTGTCGGGAGTGATTTCGTATTTGGTCGAACTAAGTCCACCGATGCCCGAAGCCGCGAAGATATATGAATCGGTATCAAACACGCTTGCCAGCAGACCTTCATACACTTTCGGTTCCACGTTGGCGATCACATATTCACCATCTTTGTCCGTGCGTGCCGTATAGGTTTTCCCGTCGCAACCACCGAGGAAGCGGTTGAACTTTTCGCACAACTTAACTTCAATGTTTTCGACAGGTTTGCTGTTGTAGAAAACCTTGCCCTGCACGTTACCTGTGCCGGGCGCAGGTTTGACTTTCTCAACGCCTGTTTCAGTGCCGGCAGGCTGAGTGGCAGAAGCAGGGTTAGTTGATTCGGTTGCCGATTGCGAATTCTTATTACCGCCCGTGCAGCTCGTCAGCGAGATCGCGGTTATCACGCAGAGGCAACTAACCAGCCGTTTACTAAACGTCATCAGATGAGCCTTTCTGTTGTCTCCCGGCAGGCGGGAGAGTGGGAGCGATCTGCTTAAGTAGATATGAGCAGACTGCGAATATGACGTTGAAGCGCGAGAGATTGGCGCTCATCATATGATGTGGGTAAGTATCTGTTCAAGTGAATTTGGATGAGAGTGCCTTGCTTGACATGTGCGTGAGGCGTTTGTTACTTTACGAGTTCGTTTTCAGATGTGTTTGAAGCGATTGTTGTTTGTAGTTGGAGGCTCGTAGCTCAGGGGTAGAGCACTACCTTGACACGGTAGGGGTCTGGGGTTCAAATCCCCACGAGCCTACCATTTTCCGATTTTCGACAGTGAGCTCCGGAAGACCTTTGCTTTTATGTTGATGCGAACTCGAACTACGTTTCGATTCTAATCAAGGCGACCCGCCAGCATTGTTGGCGGCGCGTCGCGCGGCAAAGGCGCTTCTGTCGAATCCGATCTTGTGAGTGTTCGTTTTCTAAAGACGAACGCTAATTTCAGCACCAGGTTGACGTTTTTGCTTCCGTGAAAGCTGCCGCTCGTGTCCGACGGGTTTTCTTTCTAACCCATGAGACGCGAGGGCGCGGCGCGTTTTGTCGCTAACCTATGCGGCGCGCTATTGTTGTGGGGTCTCATCAATCTTTCGCGGAGATGATCAGGCGATGAGTGAAGTAAACGTACAATTGAAGGATGGTGGCGGGTCGGCGGTGCAATTGCCGGCAGGCGTAAGCGTGGGCGAGGCCTTGAAGC
>JAIVJP010000236.1 GCA_020199975.1 Acidobacteriota bacterium | reverse complement strand
TATTTCTTCTCCAAACCAGTGGATGTCGCCCGGCGCCGAGGCCATCATCTCGGAAACACACACTCCGGGCACCGCGTTGATGGCGTGACCGCAATATTGCTGAGCACCTATCTGCGAATATAGCCAATCAGTGCGCTTGCCGATGCATGTCATCGTGGCAAACCGTACAAAGAGTTACCAGATTCTCTTGAGTGTTCTTGCCTCCGCGCGCATGATGCTCCCGGTGATGTAGTTCTAAGTGGCGTGGGTCAGAAGGATTCCACAGCTTGTGATTCCACTTGCATTTGAAACACGTGTAATCATCTCGCCGCAGCACCTCCCGTCTAACAGAGTCAGGGATCTTTCGATCATGAGGAGGACTTTGCCGGTCTTGCTCGAGTGCATATACGCCCACAGGCAAGTCGGGTCGTCCAGTACTCTTTGTAGTGATCGGCCAACCGAATTCCGTTCTTAGTTCTCTAACTCTTCTCGCCCACTCACTTCGATCATTTGCTATATACCTTAACTCCTCACCGGTAATATGCTTGCCCACATTGCGGCGCATATACTCAAGAATCTTGTCCCTTACTCCAAGTTTTTTCTTTCTAATCTCATTTGCGATACGCCACCTTTGCGCTGCGTCTCCTTTCAGGATCACGACCAAGAAGTATGTTCCTATCTTATTCTTTGGCTGTAAGGAATTGTCAGGTGCGAAACACGTGCTGTCGGTGCCATGCAAGAAACTCCGGCTTTGGGAGGAAACGAGTTGGAAGGCGTATGCTCCTATTCTCAAATGAGGACAGCGCTACTCTAATGAACTTGCTACGTGATGTTTCTACGACAGGTGATACCAGCAACTGAAGTTTGCGGCCAACTGAAATTAAGCCTTTATCAAATGCTCTGTCATGCATGGCGCATAGACACAGCCCATTCTGAGGGTCAGTGCGCGACTTTTGATTCGCCGACCAAGAGACTATGTGGCTCGCCGTCAGCAGTTCTGGAAGATCGATTTCGCAAACACAACATTGGCTCTCGTAGCTAGAAAGAATAGTGCGTCTAAAGAACGATTGGCACAAGCGAACCAATACGGTCCGCCGCGTTTCTGTAGGCCCAGTCGGTAAGGATATGATCGGAGCGTCATCACCTGACTCCACTCTCGGGGCTCGCTTCACACTAAGAATAGCGCGACACTGTTCAACTAACGAATCCCAGTTATCGCGAAACTCGTTCCAGACTACTTCATCTAGTTTGCTATAGTGTTTGAGTCCGACGATTCCCTTGCTTGAGAGCAATGGATCGAACGCGCCGAAGTTTCCCAGCTTGCGAGCGACTGAGGAGGGCGTCCGGCCCAACACGGAAGCTAAACGCTTCACTTCAGGATTGTTAGTTTTGGTTTTAGCGAATGGAATCTGACAGTATAAGTAGAGTGCCAGGACAAGCTCGTCACGCTCCCAAGGAGCGCCATATCTTTCACGTGCACCTGAAGGCATCACGATTCCGAGAAGGGCGCAATCAAATAGCAGTATCCATTAGCATCTGCTTGCGGGTAATAGTCGGGGTCAGTGTCGACCTTGTAATCACGAACTAACCGCTCCCTCTTAATACGTTCAAAGTGATAATTGATTCCATTAATGACAAGTGCGCCACCTTCTCGATCGCCTTCGAACTCCAGTTCGACATTGATTTTTTTACCAGCTCCGTCATCTATCTCCACAATTCGTAAATCTTCCATGATTCGTCGTTTCCCTTTCGTCTCACGCTATTTTCAAAACAATGTTGTCGTCATTCGATTAATCAACCGAGCTACAAGGTGTCAATGACGGCATAAATATACTTTCTTTTTAATTATCTGTCAGCGACGGCCGTAATTCGCCGAATTCGATATGGGCAAGAGTTCATGCATAAACGTGATTCTCTCACGACGCGCAGGATCACGTTCTGGGTACCGTTCTCGGAGCAATGTGCTGAAAGCACCAGGTCTTTGCTCAGCAGGTTGTCGAGGCGTTGGCGAAGGTGTCTTTGGTCTGCGGTAACTCGTTGCCGCTTTGAAAGCGCTGATCAAGTC
>JAIVJP010000235.1 GCA_020199975.1 Acidobacteriota bacterium | reverse complement strand
GTCTTTGCCCCCTTTGCGTCTTTGCGTGATCCTATGCAATTCGCTAATAGCCTGGCCTTCAAATTAAATCGACTGACCCATTTCATCTGTGACCACCTCAAAGAAGACCCCACGAAAACGAACGGCGCGAATGACTACGGCCACAGCCGGTACTAGGCGGCGCGCAGCGATTGAGAAAAGGCCTAGGGCCTCGACTTTGATCACCGGAGGTACAGGTTTTCTCGGTTCACACCTGGTGCGACAGTTGGTGGAAGAGGGGGCTAAAGGTATTCGCGTGATGGCCACATCGATTCCCGATTGGCTGGTAGATTTGGGCGTCGAGCCGTTGGAAGGTTCGATCATGAAAAGTGCGGACGTGGCCCGCGCAGTTGAGGGAATTCGAGATGTTTATCATCTCGCCGGTCGGGTTTCACGCGAGCGGGACGATGCCCGCGAGATGTATGCGCTTCACGTCGAAGGCACCCGGCTCCTGTGTGAGGCTGCAAAGGTCGAGGGTGTGAAGTCGATTGTAATGGCTTCCACTAGCGGCACCATTGCAGTGACTGAAGATGGCGAGGTTGTTCCTGACGAGACGTACCCCCCGCCACTGGACATCATCTCGCGCTGGCCTTATTACGCAAGCAAAACCTACCAGGAGGTGGCGGCGCTCCAGAGCTTCAATGGCAAGGGCATGCGGCTGGTGATTATGAATCCGAGTCTGCTCCTCGGTCCGGGAGACGAACGCTTAAGTTCGACGAAAGTAGTGCTCGACTTCATGGCGCGCAAAATCAACGCCCTGCCGGGCGGCGGCTTGAGCTTTGTTGACGTGCGCGATGCCGCCAGGGCATTTCGTATGGCGATGAAAAAAGGCAGACATGGTGAGCGCTACCTGATCGGAGCCGCCAACTGGACCTTTGACAAATTCTTCGGCCGCCTGGAGCGATTAACGAAGGTTGCAGCGCCCAAACTGGCCCTCCCGTCCAGGTTTGTAGTAAGCGGATCCAAGCTGGTTGATTCCCTGTTTAAGCAGTGGCACATGGCCTCGCCAGTTGAGCCGGGAGCAATCGAGATGGCCCAATATTTCTGGTATCTCAACTGCGCGAAAGCCTCACGTGAGCTCAACTTCAAGGCCAGTGATCCCGGCGAGACGCTGCACGAGACAGTCGTTTACTTGCGAGAGAATTTCCTGGGCGGCGATGCTTTCCGCAAGTAATGATGGGACATCAGCTGAGTCTTCGCGGAAGGGTGGGCAATTCTGGTCCACTTAGCCTACATCACCCACGGGAAGCGCGGACTTTTGCTCAGCAAGCCGTGGGCTGCAAAATTGTCGTCTAGTGCTGCTTGTTATCCTCGCTGAATTTCGAGCGGGAATACGGTGTCCATAATCGAAGCCCCACCGTCCACGTGGATAACTTGTCCGGTAATGAAGCCCGCTTCCTCCATGCACAGTAGCATCACGGCGTTCCCAATGTCCGCCGGCGTTCCTAGTCGTTTCATCGGTGTCCAGCCACTTTCATGCCAGGCTTGAATGTTGTCCTGAATCTCTTGTGGCAGAGCGCGCAAGACACTACCCTCTACCAGATTAGGTGCGCCGAAGATGCCCCCGGGGCTAATACCATTCACGGTTATACCACGTGGGGCGAGGGCCACGGCGAAGTAGCGAACCAGGGAGTCAAGTGCGGCTTTGGCAGACCCCATGGCCACCCAAGGCTGCCAGCTTCCTGTGCGAGCGCCGGGCGAATAGGTAATGGCCAAAATCCTGCCGCCGTGGTCCATAAGACGAGCCATGGGTGTTTGATAAAAGGTGGGAAGCTGAGTGCGCGCGTTGCTTACGAAGATATCAAGATTGCCAAACTCCTCCTTAACCCTTTTGAACATGTTGCCAATATCTTCAGGGCGCGAAACGTCCGCTTGGATAACGAAACCATCCGAACCGCCCTCACGGACCTTTGCGAGCGTATCGTTGGCGGCAGCTTCATTTTCGTAATAATTGATGGCCACTTTCACGCCACCCTCCGCCAGCTTTAGTGCGATTCCCCTGCCAATACCGCGCGAGCCTCCTGTAATGAGCGCGCTCTTACCATTTAGCGACATACAGAACCTCCTTATTTGCCTTACTCTGCGACCTAGGGCCCTCCGCGGAACTCCTTGCCTTCAGCCACTGGTCTTTGGTCCTTAAAACCCAAAATCCGAGAGTCTGAGCCCGTACCCTCGGACGTTGATTTTGGACTATTCATTTAAAGAAGCATATTTGAACAACCTGAAGCGGTAGCGTTGTTGGTCGCGGATACTCTTCGCTACGCCGCCATGCAGGTTCTCGTCCCAGTTAGTATACTGTTCAATGAACCGATCAGCAGCCGCTTTGTCTCCCGCGTAACTGAACGTCCAAGACTTTCGCCAGCAATTTCCCAACAACTTCATGGTACTTGTCGTAATTGATGTGCGCTTGCTGGTTGCGGGGTCAAAGCGCAACGAATTTTCGTGAAGAGCTTCCAGATCCCGGCCGTCAGTTCGGTCGACGCCGAGATAGTGTCCCACCTCGTGCCAGAGCGTACGATAAAAATTGCCGTCCGCACTTAAATTCGTTCTTGTGCTCAGGGGCTAACGCTGCCTCCCAGGTGCGCGAGGTGCCCTGGAAGATTTTCGGCTCGCGCATGATGTTCGCGCGCAACAGGACGGCTCGGCCATAACGTCTTGCCAGGTAGCTCTGGTTAGGCAGGATTGTAGCCGTGTTTCCACCGCGCGACTGACCAAAGTCAGCAACGACATCATAGACGGTATGTCTTCTCTGATCTTCTTGTGATTCTCGTAGGGGAGTGAATCCTCCAGCCCTGTAATCCTCGCATTGCCTGCCGCAGCGCCGTGGTTTCCGGCCGGCGCGTAATCAAGAGACTGAAAGAGAAGAACGTCTTTACGCCGTAGAGTTCGTCGTCATAGACTTCATACGAGCCCTACTTCTTCTGCAGGGCTGCCAGCGCAGCCAGCACTTCTTCACTGTTCGCCGCCGGTTTCACTTTCAGGAAAACTTGAGCGATTTTCCCTTTCGGATCGATGATGAAAGTGTTGCGTGCCGACAATTTCATGCCGTTGTAGTCCATCACGGAGCCATACGCGTCACTTACTTTGGCATCAGTGTCAGAAAGCAGTTTAAAGGCCAGACCTTCCTTAGCACAGAAACTCTTGTGAGAATCAGCGGTGTCGACGCTCACTCCCAGTATCACTGCATTCAGAGCTTCATACTTTGCCAGGTCGCGCTGGAAGTTACGCGCTTGAAGCGTGCAGCCACTGGTGAAATCTTTTGGATAGAAGTAAAGGACCACCCACTTATCGCGATAGTCCTTTCAATGCCGCTTGCGTGCCCTCGTTTGTCGCAAGTGAGAAATCCGGGGCGACGGTTCCTACAGCTGGGGTCTCCGCGGTCGCACCCACCGACCCAACCGCTATTAGACCAACTACCAACAAAGCACAGGTAAAAACATATTTAGTCATTGTTTTCGTTCACTCCTTTGCCGTTCATTATACTCAAATCGTTGGGATCGCAAAGCACCCTGAGGTTGGGGTAGTCGTCTCAGTGTTGAGTGGAGGCGGATCTGGAGCGGGCCAGACAGCTAGCAAACATTTCGCCAGATCCTCGCGGTTTCTTACCTTGGCCGCTTAGGTAGCGAATTACGTTAACTCGCCCGGCTTGCGCAGCATCTTGTTTACCTCACCAAGATGCGTCTCTTCTTCTGCAATCATCTGGCGAGCATACTCTTCCAGCAGTACGGATCGGTCGCGCACCAACTCAAGCAGTTTCTTATACAGGTCCAAACCTGCCTTCTCCGCTTCC
>JAIVJP010000510.1:7469-9371 GCA_020199975.1 Acidobacteriota bacterium | reverse complement strand
ATCTTGAAGCCGCCGCGCGCACCATCATCGCGGGCCATACCATTAAGGTTGACGTGGGGGAAGTAAACCAACGGATCTTTCTCAACAATTCGAGTCTCGGGCTTTATCCTCGGCTCGTCCGTGAACGCGAAAACCAGCAGCGGCTCGGCTCCGGAAAATGGACGGGTTTTTTTTGGGCCGGAATCACCGTATTACGACGCTATCCTTTTCTCGATATCAGACTGAATGCTGATGGTAAAGGGTTTTCCAGCCGCACTCCCCTGGTTTTTGTGGGTAACAATGAATACGAGATGGAAAGCCTCAGTGTCGGTGCTCGATCTTGTCTCAACGCGGGCAATTTGAGCCTCTACATAACCCGTGATACCGGCAGACTTGGGTTGATGCGGCTGGCTTGTCGGGCGCTATTTGGGGGCCTGCGGAATGATAAGGACTTCATCGCTTTGCGCTCAAAAGAGATATGGATAGAAACGAAGCACCGCCGTCTGCGCGTGGCGATGGATGGTGAAGTGACGGTGATGCAGCCACCGCTTCACTATCGTATTCGTCCGTTGTCGCTACGAGTGCTTGTGCCGGTAGAGAACGAAACGAAGTAGAAAGTAAAATTGATGCGGACAATCGTTCACATGTCTGACATCCATTTTGGCCGCACTGACCGGAGTGTGGTCAAGCCGTTGATTTCGTTCGTTAATGAAATCAAACCTCATTTGGTAGCTGTTTCGGGGGATCTGACTCAGCGGGCACGCTCCTACCAGTTTCAGGAAGCGCGCGCTTTCCTCGATGCCTTACCTAAGCCTCAGATCGTCGTACCCGGTAATCACGACGTACCTTTGCACAATGTATTTTCGCGTTTCCTGAGCCCTCTGGATAAGTACCGGCGCTACATAACCGACGATCTCAACCCCTTCTATGTCGACGAAAAGATGGCGGTAGTAGGAGTGAATACCGCCCGTTCTCTAACCTTTAAAGGGGGACGTATCAATGAACTTCAGGTGGCCTGGGTGCGTGAGAAGATATGTGAGCTCAGCGATGACACAGTGAAAGTGGTTGTTTCTCATCATCCGTTCGATCTGCCCGAGGGTCGTCACGAAAGCGAGCTGGTCGGGCGTGCACGCATGGCGATGGAAACGCTGGCCAGTTGTGGAGCAGATCTGTTTCTCGCCGGGCATCTACACATTAGCCACACCGGTCACACAGCAAAGCGGTATAAGATTAAGGGCCACTCGGCCCTTGTCGTACAAGCCGGAACTGCCACGTCGACGCGCAGCCGGGGCGAAGCCAATTCTTTCAACGTGATTCGTTTGCAGCATCCTGAGATCACGGTCGAGCGCATTGTGTGGCAGCCGGAGACAGCGGTGTTCGCCCTGTCTTCTACCGAGCAGTTTCGGCACACAGCCGACGGCTGGGTGCGCGCTTAGTTATGTTACCTCCCAACAGACGGAGTTTCATGATGGCTTTGTAGTAACCAGGTCCAAAAACCTTTTCCGGTATTTTTCCTCGGGCATCAAACAGACTTCGTACTTTCCGAAAACGCGATACCGATGGCGCGCGACCACGTTGTAAAGAGCCTCGCGTACGGCCTTTGGCAACGCCCGCCCCGCTCTGAAAACACTCCACACGCCGCCAAGCTGGCCGACGACGTGCAGAACGGCGTCGGACCTCGCGAACAAACGCTGGCTTGACTGCCCATAGTCAGCCACAACGTAAACCGTATCGAGGTCGACGGCGCTGATGTCATAACGCTTCAGGAGGGATGCGGCAAACTCACTCTGGAGGGACGCGAACCGAAAGTGATTGTCCGGGTCACGCTTAAGTAGGAACTGATTGAGACCGTTGCACAGGCCGCAAACACCATCGTAGAGAACAAGTGTATTGGAACTAGTATCAGGCACAACATCCCAGGTC
>JAIVJP010000510.1:0-7447 GCA_020199975.1 Acidobacteriota bacterium | reverse complement strand
CTTCTTGATATTGCGCTGCCACGACTCGTAGTTTCTGATGCGCCGCTTGGCCTGCTTGTGGGTTAGGTTCATTTCCCGCGCCACATAGCTAATTCGTTCCGAGCGATCATTCTTCTTGTCCCGCGGATCGCCGGGCGCTTTCAAGTAAAGCTTATAAGCGAACGTCCACTCCTGTTTGACCTCGTCGGTTGCCTGTTGTCCTCGCAGTTCCGGCATCTTTACCTCTTAGGGATTCATTGGGTTAAAATACGAAATTGCGGCAGCTTCGTAACGCTTAACTTATTACTCGGCAACGCTCTGGACGGGCGCCGGAGAGCAGTACATATTAACACACGAAGAAAAAGGCGCCGCCGTCTAGAGTTCGGGGGCGTGATCTGTATCCCTCAAAGGCTCGCCACGCTGCGAGGCGACTTGATGTACTCTTACACGGAGCTGCCGCAAGGCAACGGTTTGCTGGATGTCCACGTCAACACTGGCATCGCCGAGCGTGCCGTTTGTCTTAGCGATCTGACGAGCGGTTTATTAGTGACGAAGCTGCGAAACTGCTCTATACAGCCAGGAGCAATCGCTTGCTTGCCTACGCTCTGAACGAGCGTGAATAGCCATTCGTGTCGCTATTGGTGGAGGCGATGTTTGCGAAGCTCCCAGCTCAGGTTTTCACGGTTTCGCGTACTGATCTCCCCTTTCGAACAACTTCGTCCTATGAGACTGTCGCATACATGAACAGACTATTGCTGGCCCTCTCCCTAGTCGTTTGTTGCTTAACTCAGAGCGTAGTCTCGCAACAAAGGCCGACCGTCACCTTGCGCGGTCGCGTCGTTGATGCCCGCACGGGTGAACCAATCGCTAAGGTAAAGACCATTGCTAATGCGGCGGAGCAGAGCACTACCACAGACGACAATGGCGAGTTCACATTTCAGAACATACCGGTAGGGCAGGTTGATCTTTACATAACCACTGTGAATTACGGGCTGGTCAAGAAGACGATCACGCTCGAAGCTGGCCAGAACGAGGTGTTCTTGATCGCCCTCAACGAAGATGCCGCGGCCTTGACAGAACACGTCACCATCACACCAGACCCTTACGAAACCAGCGAAACCAATTCAGCCTCTGAGAAAACGCTGAATAAGAGAGAGCTACAGGCACTTTCTAGTGTTCTGCTAGGCGATCCCGTGCGGGCAGCCCAAGCATTGCCGGGAGCTACGAGTAATGATGACTTCCGCAGCGAGTTTGCGATTCGCGGCGCGGGCTTTGACCGCATCGGTCTCTATCTCGACGACGTGCTCACCGACAGTTTTGTGCACACCGTACAAGGTGGCTTTCCTGACACTGGGGCAGATAATCGTGGCTCATATCTATTTGCCGCGCGAAAGAGTTATGTCGGGTATTTGGTGCGACGCATCAATGATACGAACCAGTTTACCAACAATCCACCAGTTCTCGGCTTCGCGGACGTGCAGGCGAAAGCGCTCTACGATCTGTTAAAGCGAAATCAAGTTGGAGTCTCCGTCATCTACGGTGCCTTTAACTATGATCGCAACCGTGATCGCAATTTGTTGGGCGTGAATAACGTCTTTCGTGGCGATTCGCGCAACCTGCTGCTGAACGGCTACTGGAGCTTTACGAAGGATCCACGTCTGTTGTGGCAAACACGCGTGTTCGGTTTGCGCACCACATTCAAGAATATCAATGGTGCCGAGACCACACTTGATGACGGCAAACGTACGCAGTTTGGGGTGCGCAGCGACGTCAACTTCCAGCCAAGTGGGTCTCACCGCATTGAGGCTGGCATTTACATTCGCTCCCTCCGGGTTGATACCTTCAGTCGGCGGTTCGATTTCTTCGCCAGAAAATTGGATGTAAATGGCTTTAATCGTCGTGGGGCGGAACAGGCTTACTACGCTCAAGAAACCTGGAGCAACGAACGCACGGGACTTTCACTCACTGGAGGAGTCCGCCTCGAGCACAGCGGCACGACGGGTGAAACGCTCCTCTCGCCGCGTACATCATTTAGCTGGGCCATTAGCGACAAGTGGAGAATTCGCGCGGCCGCTGGACGCTACTATCAGTTTCCGGATTTTGAGCAAATGTTTGGGCGACTCGGTAATCCCGGACTTCGCGCGGAACGCTCTACACACTACAACGCCAGCATCGAACGTCTGTTTGGTGATCGCATACGACTGCTCGCAGAGGTTTACGACCGGAAGGATGCGAGTCTCTTCTTTAGTCTTTTCGAACCGCGTTTAGTTGGGAATAGTGTCACGTTTGCTGAGTTCCCCTTTCGGAACGCGTTGCGCGGAAAAGCACGTGGCGTGGAGTTGAACCTGCAGAGACGCAGCGCCAACAAGCTCGCCGGCTGGATCTCCTATGCTTACTCGCGCACTCAGCTGACTGATGCGCAGACTGGCCTCAGTTTTGTGAGCGATACGGATCAGCGTCACACAGTCAACGTTTATGGCAGCTATCGTTTTACTGATACGTGGAATCTCAGTGGCGCGTGGCGCTATGGCAGCGGCCAGCCTGTTCCCGGCTTCTTTCGTCAGGTTGGTTCAGGATTTTTTCTTTCAAGCAAACGCAATCTGGCGCGATTACCGGACTACAGTCGCGCAGACTTGCGCCTTAGCAAGGCGTTCCTCTTCAGAAAGTGGAAACTGACAGTGACCGGCGAGGTGATAAACGCACTGAACCGAAACAACGTGCGCTACGCTGGCTTTGATGGTTTTGGTTTCGACGGGCGTGTTTTCGGCCAACTCGATCGCGTCCTGCCGATCCTGCCGTCTGTCGGCGTAGTGATCGAGTTTTGACGGCTCCCAACTCTATCCCAGATACTTCAGAATCTATGCGATGGGCGGCCGATATGGATATGGGGTCCGGTGGCCGTCCCTGGGATTGCCGCGCGGAATGCGAGGAAGGGAATTCCGTTAGCGCGCAGGTAGTTCATTAAGAGCTGACCTTCAGGTCCGTCTGGATGAAGAGACACATCCATCGCGTTGTGATGATCCAGACGCCAGCGATGGTGGATTGCTCCCTGACCAAATACCCCAACCGGCAGTTGCTTCTTAACCGAATCGAGGAAGAAGCGTTGCACTTTCCACGCGTCTGACAAAGCCCACGTGTCGGCGCCACTGTAACGAATATAGGATGTAGTTCTAAGCAGAGTTCCTTTGCGCAAATGCGTTTTCGACATCTGGGCCTCGGCCTGGGCCTCGATCAGCGTATCGGCAATCTGTGTGTCGGCATTGGCCAACTGACTTTGGGCTTCGTTGACTTGATTCTTTGCGGCCGCGACCGCAGCTTCGTTGTCGGCGAGCTGGTTTTTTGAGATAAGTCCTTCGGCGTAGAGTCTTTGAGATTGAGGCTCACCACAAATAAGAGCGCCACGCCAACGAGCACCGCGAGGCCATAAGGCCGACCCCTGTGTATTACTGTCAAAATCATCGATTTGTTCGTTAAAGTTGCTACGTAGGATGTTTGCCAAGAGTTTGGTTCTGGGCTAGTTATACTACAGTTTTTCTACAATCACGCTGGACCTCGCTTCCCGGTATCTGCGTCGCCTTGATTGTCGCCCCTTTATAGTGCATAGTGACGTACGGTTAATCCTTCTCTCGCGCATCGACGGTGATGCGCCCCGCGCGTAAGTCTATTGGCGCTGGCGTTTTGGATGGTTCGAGAGCAGGCTGATTTCAACTTCAGAAGCCGCTCCATCGAGCATTCGAAAACCGGCCCTTCGCTCCTACCGTTCGACCGAAGCCAATCCGATTCGCAGCTTCTCTTTATTCCCCCCTGAGGGGAAAGGTACATCTACATGACAATGAAACTTTACGTAGGAAATCTCGCGTTCTCGACCTCCAGCCAGGATTTGCAGGAACTCTTTGCAACTGCCGGCACGGTCGAATCAGCGAGCGTCGTGGAAGACCGCGACACGGGACGCTCACGCGGCTTTGGCTTCGTCGAAATGTCCAGCAAGGAAGAAGGCGCCGCCGCCATTGCCGAGTTTAACGGCAAGGAAGTTAACGGACGCAGCCTGACCGTCAATGAAGCCAAACCGCGCGAGAATCGCGGCGGGGGCGGCGGACGTGGCGGGTTCGGCGGTGGACGTGGCGGCGGGGGTGGCTACGGTGGTAATCGTGGCGGCGGCGGTGGCTACGGCGGCGGTGGTGGCGGCAATCGCGAGCCCCGCTGGTAGTCGGATTTCTTCCCATTTCTTCGAGTCTCCGTGGCGCATGTAAGCGCCACGGAGACACGGAGAATCACAAAGCTTACAAACAAGACTGCGTTTCAGAATTAGACTGGAGCGTTCAGACAAAGGAGTCTATGAATTTTTCTCAACTGGGACTTGCGCCTGCACAAGTGCGGAGCTGCGAGTCTCTCGGATACACCGAACCAACACCGATCCAACGACAGGGGATTCCTGTTGTCCTCAGCGGTCAGGACCTCATCGGCTGTGCTGAAACCGGCACAGGCAAGACGGCCGCATTTTTGCTCCCCATCATTCAAAAGCTTACTGAGCCCATTCAGGGCGCGACGTCGACCCGCAAGAACGCAGGGTCCGCAAAGGGATCGCAGGAGCGCAAAGTGCGCGTGCTGGTGCTGGCACCAACTCGCGAGCTAGCCGCCCAAATTGAAAAGAACTATGGCGAGCTGAATCCAGTTAAGGCCAATCGAAGTGTCACAGTTATCGGCGGAGCCAGCATGTCGCGGCAACTTGATGCCCTGCGTCGTAGTCCGGCGGTGGTAATTGCCACGCCCGGGAGATTGCTCGATCTTACGGAGCGGCGTGCGCTTGATCTTTCGGGAGTCGAAGTGCTCGTCCTGGACGAAGCGGACCGCATGCTGGACATGGGGTTTTTGCCGGCAATTCGCCGCGTGCTATCGATGGTGCCGGAAAAACGGCAGACGCTGCTCTTTTCGGCATCATAGCGTAAACCGCATTCACGCGGACCGTTCGCAGTCGCAGCGTGAATCAGCACTACGAGGCTTCCGCGATGGACGCACACGTGTGCTAGTTGCGACCGACATCGCAGCGCGCGGTCTGGACGTGGATCTCGTTTCGCACGTCATTAACTACGACGTGCCTTCCGCGCCGGAAGACTACATCCATCGTATTGGCCGTACCGGAAGAGCTGGCAATCAGGGCCGCGCGATTACCATCGTGACCCCGGTAGATGAAGTCTCAATGCATGCGATAGAGCGTCTGACCGGACAGATCGTGAAACGCATGGTATTGCCGGGCTTTGGCGGAACGAATAACAGTATCCACAATGGCCGGCCGGCTCCTGCGTTAAGACATGGCGCCAGGGTTTCTTCGGCAGTGTTTACGCGTTCATTTCGACCGCGTCGAGCGAGCAGATAGAACAAGGGCAGTGAAGAGTGATGAGTGAGAAGCGAACGTCAAAATCGCTTTCAGTCTTGCTCATTACCACTACTCATAACCATCACTGAGCTAAAGGAGCAACCCGATTGGCTAAAGACGATCTGATTCCGGCTGAGGGCACTATCATCGACAAACAGCCCAACGCCTTTTTCAAAGTGCAACTCGAAAATACTCAGCACGTTGTACTCGCAGTCATCTCGGGCAAGATGCGCAAGAACCGCATCCGTATTCTAGTAGGCGACCGCGTGAGCGTTGAGATGTCGCCTTATGACCTGACCAGAGGTCGGATAACCTACCGGTACAAGTAAACGAGGAGGATTGCGTGGAGAAGCAAACATCAATCGTTGAGGAAAACGTAGAGAAGCCGGCGTTCGTCGTTGGCGAGCGCGTGGAAAAGTTCTGCATCAAATGTAAGGAGGAGCGCGGACACGTAATCGCGTCGCTGACCAAACGCGGGAAGATATCGCGCGTCAGTTGCCCGAAGTGCGGCACTCTCGGCACCTTTAAAACCAGCGCCGCCAGCGGAACAAAACGCAAGCTTGATCCGGGAGCGCCCTATGATCAGACCCGCTCCTACCGCGCCGGGCAGACAATGGTGCACCCTACTTTTGGACAGGGAGAAGTGACGGCGCTGATTGAGCCACTAAAGATCGACGTGTTGTTTGCTGATCGCATCCGCCGTCTGATTCATGCGCAATCGGCCAACCACTGATTTCACCGTGCGTCTGTAGGGAGCATGTAGACGGCAAACGAAGCTAACCGTGCTGCCCCCCTAAACTCCGTTAGCTTAGCTACATGAGCCAGGGCGTCCCTGCCGTGTACTACGCTTTGCCCACCTTCCCAACCGCAAGTTTCCTCACCTTGAATTGTAAATTAAAAATTGACCTGCGTTCCACTCGGCTCCCCCCGCTTGATGCTTCCGCCACGCTTCGCGGGCTCGAAACGTCGGAGCGGCTTTTGCTATCCCAAAAGGTGGATGGCCCGCACGATCTGATCAGTTAGCTCGCTTGCGACATTCGCACTGGCATGCACATTGCCAAAGTGAAGGCAGGAGCTGAAACATGAAAAAACTATTCGCAACTGCAATCTGTCTAGTCGCTTTGATCATCGCCGCTATGCCAGTTGGAGCGCAGACTCGTTATCGCGCCTCAAACCGCAGATCGGTTCAGAATAGTCGTCAGTACGACCGGACTAACAACGGTGTAAACCGGGCCGATGGTTACCGATACGATCGTAACCGTTCCGTGTGGGACAGGCATCGAGACAAGATCACAACTGCGGGGGGCGCAGCTGGTGGTGCGATTCTTGGTGGACTGATTGGCGGCAAGAAGGGCGCGATCATTGGCGCGATCACGGGTGGGGCCGGCGCCGCGGTTTATACTTACAAGATTCGCGAGAAGAATTAAGTTCCAATTGGAGTTAAAAATTTCAGGTTTGGTTACTCACCGATCAATTTGGACGTGGGTGGCCATAGTAGAAGCCCGGATGTGAAGGGGAGAGCACATCCGGGCTTCAACATTTTCCGCGTCTGACTTAGACCCGTTTACCCTGCCTCGGACTCTTTCTCTTTTAGCTTTGGACAAGCACACGCGCTGTCGCTTAAGTTATCTAGTCCCTTTGATTAGAGTCCCTGTGTGGGTTAGAGAAAATATACCCGTGATTACGCCGCTCCGGAGTTGCAGAACTTATGCCGAAAAGAGCGGCTCTTTCTTGCACGGATTTGGCAGTGATCTGGGCAATGGACCCGGGAATGCAGTAGGCCATCCAGTTGCAGGTGAACTGATTGCGCAGATACTGAAGGATGGCGTTCTCGGCAAATAGCGCCCGAAGCCCGGTTCTGTTACAAATAGTATTCACTAATTCGATTCCGCCCCGGAGACTTCGAATGCACTACTACGACAACGTACTCGGCCTGATTGGTCGGACGCCACTGGTCAAGCTCAATCGCCTGACACGTGGAATTAAAGCGACGGTTCTGGCGAAGATGGAGAATCTCAATCCGGGCTTCTCAGTAAAGGACCGTATCGGCGTCGCAATGATTGAGGCCGCGGAGCAAGAAGGGATACTCAAACC
>JAIVJP010000509.1 GCA_020199975.1 Acidobacteriota bacterium | reverse complement strand
CAAATGACGACGGTATTCACTCCGATGGCCTGATCCAGCTCGAACACGCCCTGCGAGCCGTTGGCGATGTCTATGTGGTTGCGCCGGCGTCGGAGATGAGCGGTGCGTCCCACAGTCTCACGCTTGCCCGACCGCTTCGCATCCGCCAGCTTGATGCGCGTCATTGGACGGTGGATGGCACACCAACAGACTGCGTAACCCTCGCGCTAAACAAAATTCTACCAACCGAAGAATTGCCAGATATCTGTGTTTCGGGCATCAATCACGGTGGAAACCTGGGCGATGACGCCACGTATTCAGGTACAGTCGCGGGAGCATTGGAAGCGACCATCCTGGGTGTGCCAGGTTTGGCTTTCAGTTTAGTGGCCCGAGAGAATTTTGACTTCGCGGCGGCGGCACAGTTTGCGGTCACGGCAGTCCGAAAGGTGTTGGCTGAGGGACTGCCGGAGGGGACGCTGCTGAACATCAACCTTCCGCCTGGTGAGATCAAAGGCGTCAAGGTAACTCGACAGGGAATTAAGAACGCCCGGCCAGTAATCACCGAACACATCGACCCTCGGGGAAAGCCCTACTTCTGGATTGGCGAAGAATACTTTAATACCAACTCTGCCGACGGCACGGATTACTATGCCATTGATTCTGGCTATATCTCGGTTACGCCGCTTAGAAGCGACATGACCGACCACCATGCGTTAACAGCGATCGAGACATGGAACTACTTGAAAGCAGCGGAGCTGGTGCACAAAAGTTAGACTGCCTTGCAGGACATGTCCGGCAATAGTCGCAAAGGCGCGCGAAGACGAGCTTAGACGTTTCATTGGTGCAATCCACAGGTCAACAGCCATCAGAGCGGTCGCAAGACTACGCGATTCCACGCGAACGCATGGTCGCTCGGCTCCGCGAGCACTATGGCATTCGCGACTCGGCGGTCCTGGAGGCGATGCTCGCGGTACCCCGTCACGCATTCGTGCCAGAAGCTCTCCAAAGCCGCGCCTACGGCGATCACGCACTCCCCATCAGCGCCAATCAAACTATTTCTCAGCCTTACATAGTTGCCCGCATGACGGAACTGCTCCGCATTGACAAGGAGAGTCGCGTGTTGGAAGTTGGCGCGGGGTCAGGTTATCAAACCGCTGTGCTTGCAAAAGTCGCAGGTCAGGTTTATGCGATGGAGCGAATCGGGGATCTTGCTCGTGAAGCGCAAACGCGAATCCGAGCGTTGGGTATTTATAACGCCACCGTCAAATGTTTCGACGGTACGCTGGGTTGGGCGGCTAATGCACCCTACGATGCGATTCTCGTCGCCGCGGGTGGACCAAATATACCCGAACCCTTAGTGGCCCAACTGAAAATCGGCGGCCGCTTAGTGCTCCCAATTGGTGCCACGCGGGATTCTCAGACTCTGGTGCGCGTAAACAAAACCGAGAAGGGAATTGAGCGCGAGGATCATGGCGCCTGCGCTTTCGTACCGCTTATAGGACATCACGGTTGGTCAGCTCAGCCGGGAAAACCATCTGAGAAGGAGTGATCTGACGGCGCGCAAAGTCGCCGCTCAATACAGAACCGTTTGCGGTAGCCAATGGATGCTGGCATTCAACCTACTATTCAGTTCAGAATGCGCACTTATTGGCTTTTGAAACAATTTCGGCCGAAGAGTTTTCGCTAGTGCGTGTCATCCATCCTCTGGTTGACACTAAGGTTGAATGCCAGCATCCATTGGCTACCGCAAACGGTTCTGTCTGAATCTAGACCTGCAACACTGAAAAATATGGATACGCTTTCAGAACTATTTCATCAACTGAGGGAGCTTCTCAATCCAAAGATCATTATTGAGACACTCTTAGCAAAGGGCGGCATCTTTGTTTACCTTGGACTAATCTTTATCGTCTTTGCTGAAACGGGACTGGCAGTCGGTTTTTTTCTGCCTGGCGATTCGCTGCTGGTGGTGGCTGGGCTTTTCGCAGCAGTTGGCAAGCTAAAGCTCGCGATACTGCTGAGTACGTTGTTCCTGGCAGCGGTGGTGGGTGATGCCGTGGGCTACTTCACTG
>JAIVJP010000234.1 GCA_020199975.1 Acidobacteriota bacterium | reverse complement strand
TTGGCTAAGTCACGCGCAACAACTGACTCGCGAACTTTTTCAGAGTTTGGATGTTATTGAGGGAACTGGAGCCCAGGGTTGAAGCAACCCTGGGCTCGAATTAGCGAACGCTTTCAGCGTAATTCAAGTCGAGTTTTGAAATGCCTCAAAGACCTCCCGCAAATCAGGCGGCGCAGCCGCTCAAGCTCTGTTCAAGGAAAAAGGGGAACAGGTCCTTACCCGTTCCCCTTTTACCCGTTTACGCGTTCCGCCAGCCCTTTAGGCCGGCGCCGGATTCCCGCCGGTAATCGGTGGCAGAATCGGCTTCAGCGGCTTTGCGGTTGGCTCTTTCAACTGCGGCCGGTCTTCACCGTCAGAGTCTGATACCGGCTGTTGTTCATCGAGCGGCAGCCCGGCGACGACACGCCGGATCTCAACAGCATCGAGCGTTTCTCGCTCCAGGAGGCATTCAGATAGCCGGACCATGACGTCGCGGTTCTCTTCAATGATGTTTCGAGCGCGCTGATACTGGGCCGTGATGATTTGTTTCACCTGCTGATCGATCTTAATGGCCGTGTCTTCCGAGAAGTCGCGATGCTGAGCAATTTCGCGGCCCAGGAAGATCTGCTCTTCCTTCTTACCGAAGGTGAGCGGACCCATTTCAGACATCCCATACTCGCAGACCATCGCTCGGGCCAACTCCGTAGCCCGCTCGATGTCATTCGATGCGCCAGTGGTGATGCTGCCGAGGAAGGTCTCTTCGGCGATGCGACCACCCATCAGGATCGCAATCTGGCCCAGCAGGTACTCTTCGCTGTAATTGTGCCGGTCGCCCTCAGGCAGTTGCTGCGTCAGTCCAAGCGCCATACCCCGCGGGATAATTGTCACCTTGTGCACCGGGTCGGCATTGGGAACTTTCAACCCGACGAGTGTGTGACCCGCCTCGTGATAAGCCGTAACGCGCTTCTCCTCATTCGAGATCACCATGCTCTTGCGCTCGGCGCCCATCAGGACCTTATCTTTCGCCAACTCGAAATCGGACATGGCCACCAATTTCTTGTTATAGCGCGCAGCATTTAGTGCGGCTTCATTCACGAGGTTCGCCAGGTCGGCACCAGTGAAGCCTGGTGTGCCACGGGCAATCACGCTGATGTCAACGTCCTCACCGAGGGGGATTTTGCGAGTGTGAACTTTCAAAATACCTTCACGACCGCGCACGTCGGGCCGGGATACGACGACACGCCGATCAAATCGCCCGGGCCGGAGCAAAGCCGGATCCAGCACATCGGGTCGGTTAGTCGAGGCGATCAGGATTACACCGTCGTTCGACTCGAATCCGTCCATCTCGACTAGCAACTGGTTCAACGTCTGTTCACGTTCATCATGACCGCCGCCGAGACCTGCGCCTCGATGACGTCCGACTGCGTCAATCTCGTCTATGAAGACGATGCACGGCGCATTCTTCTTGCCCTGCTCGAACAGGTCGCGCACGCGTGAGGCGCCCACGCCCACAAACATCTCCACGAAATCAGAACCCGAAATGGAGAAAAAAGGCACGTTCGCTTCGCCGGCAATCGCGCGGGCAAGCAGGGTCTTTCCGGTTCCCGGCGGGCCCATCATCAGTACGCCTTTGGGAATGCGGCCGCCGAGCTTCTGAAACTTTTGTGGCTCTTTGAGGAATTCGATGATTTCCTGGAGTTCTTCCTTGGCTTCTTCAACGCCGGCGACGTCCTTAAAGGTGACGCGTTTCTGCTGGTTGTTAAGCAGCTTGGCTCGCGATTTTCCGAAGCTGAGGGCCTTGTTCCCGCCAGACTGCATCTGCCGCAGCATGAATACCCAGATACCGATAATAAACAGCAGCGGCGCCCAGGTGATCAGCATTGGCCAAAAATAGTTGCTACTCCCTGACTCGTCTTCAAACTTCTCAACGCGGGCCTTCCCATTGATCGGTTCATTGGCCTTCTTGAATAACTCGTTCTTCATCTGCTCGTTTGTGAGCTGAACGCGGAATTCCTGACCGCGCGTGTCGAGAGCGATCGTCTCGTTTTGTTTGACCGTCAACTGTTTTATTTCGCCCGCCTCG
>JAIVJP010000297.1 GCA_020199975.1 Acidobacteriota bacterium | reverse complement strand
GCGCAGATCCGGTGCGAATGAAGCCCACTACGCCGCACTCGAGCAACATCGCGCTCAACAGCAAGGATCGGGTGCACCTGCACCCAGTGATCCATCGGCCTCCCCCGCTAATGCGGCCCAATTATTACCGGTACCAGCTAACGCCGCGTCACCAGTGGCTGCTGGGTCCGCCGCAACCGCGCCCGCTGCCGCACCAGAGACTGCCGCCGCTCATGCTTCAAGAAACTACTGGACGAACTTTCGCGGGCCCAATCGCGATGGCCGCTACGAAGAACTTCAGGTCTTGACAGAGTGGCCGGCTTCAGGGCTGGTACCGATGTGGAAACAGCCCATCGGCGTCGGTTATGCCTCGTTCGTTATTGCGGATGGTCGAGCACACACTATCGAACAAAGACGAGGTCAGGAGGTGGTAACCGCTTACGACGTCGCCACTGGCCGAGAGGTATGGAAGCAAGGCTGGAGTGCTCAGTACAGCGATTCGACGGGAGATGGACCACGCGCCACTCCTACGTGGAACGATGGTCGTATTTACGCGCTGGGTGCAACCGGCGAGCTCCGCTGCCTGGATGCGAAGACAGGGGCGGTAGCCTGGGGACGCAACATTCTCACTGAGAACCAAGCGCCAAATCTTTCCTGGGCCATGGCCGCTTCGCCCCTCGTTGTTGATGACAAAGTAATCGTTCTGCCTGGGGGCGCCAATGGCAAATCCGTCGTCGCCTACAACAAACTGACGGGGGCGCCAGTTTGGAAATCTCAAAACGACCCGCAGGCTTATGTCTCACCCATGCTTGCCACGCTGGCGGGTCGGCGGCAAATCGTTGTTGTCAGTGCCTCGCGCGTCATGGGCCTGGCTCCGGAGGACGGCTCGTTACTCTGGAGCCACGCCTGGGACACGGACATGGGTATCAACGTCTCGCAGCCGATCATGGTGGATAAAAATCGCTTCTTCATCTCATCGGGCTATGGCAAGGGTGCGGCACTAATTGAGATCACGGGCGGCGGCAAAAACTTCGAGGCGCGTAAGCTTTGGGAAAATATCAACATGAAGAACAAGTTCAACAGCTCAGTTCTTCATGAAGGCCACGTCTACGGATTGGATGAAGGAATTCTGACGTGTCTTGACGTCAATACCGGGGAGCGCAAATGGAAGGGCGGCCGTTATGGCTACGGGCAGGTCATCCTCGCGAGTGGACATCTGATTGTTTCCAGCGACGCCGGAGAACTGGCCCTGGTGAAGGCCACGCCCCAACAGTATGCAGAGGTTGCGCGCTTCCCAGCTCTTGAGGGCAAGACGTGGAATTACCCGGCTGTCGCCGGCGGGCGCCTGTTCGTGCGCAATGCGACTCAGATGGCCGCTTATAACATTGCCGCCCAGTGATCATCTTACAATTACGTTGGGGTCCCGCTCGCATCCTCAATTCAAATACCCTCGGTGTCTGACCCGATTCGGTACAAGATAAGCGCTTAGGCGACCGCGAGTTGTATCGCCGGTACTACCGACAAGGCTTTGCGAACGGATACGAGGATGGCTACAGGGGCTACTAAACGACTTCAACAGTAACCAATCTGGAGACTAAATTGGGCGGGCGCGGGGGTTAATTTTTCCCGGCCTGCCCTTTTCGTTAACGGGATCTGTTGGGCTCTACTTTTTGGTAAAGATTCGCTTCGTCTCAAACGACCCGTTCGGATTATCAATGTACATGTCAATAACCAACTCGCCGTTAGACAATGTCCACTTGCGCGTGAGCTGGTTGGTGACAGGTCCCTTGGGAGTCTCGCTGGTTGTCACCTCGTTTACCACAATGCCTCTGCCGTTGGAGAGCCAGTTTGCCGTGCGTTTGCCCTTCGGCGGCGATGCATTCGGCGGTGCGTTGGGAGGGACTTGGGGCGTGAACCCTCGTTCTTTGCCGTCCAGAACATAACTGTCCTTAACTGTTCTTTCGTCCTCGGGCTGGATGAGCTTCGTCTCGAGTTCTATTTGATCCCCGGTGTGGCTGACGACCATTGTCTGCCGCATATTGCCGGGCATACCGAAGCTTCTGTCGCGATCCATGAACCAGGCACCGCTGAAGTTCGGTTTCTGCGCAGCCAGGCCCAGGCTGACAGCAAACGCCAGCCCAATCGCGGAACTGGCAAATGCTTTCCCTTTCATCGTCTGCATCTCCTTTGAAAATGGGTGAGCTCCGTTATTGGGAGTTGGTCTGCCACACACGTCAGAACCGAGGAGCGGTAGCGACCGGGTCTAATGCCACCATCAGTCAACGACGAAGAATTCACATTACCACCGCTGAGTAATACCAAAAGGAACCCGGTCGCTCTGACGTTGTGTGGCATCGTCATTGTCCGCGTCTTTGGTTCGGAGTGGAATGTCTTGTTAACGATCCACCATTGACCGTCTATCTTTAAAAGCGACATGTAATCGGTGAATTTCACCTGCGGATAGTCGAGCACGATCTTGGCGACCGCTGCGTTGCCGACCGCATCATCCGCTCAACGCAGTCTGCTCTTCTAACAGCTTGCTCGAAGGAAGAATTCAACTCTATCTCTCACCCGGTCAGCTTTTGTGGGCATTCTTAAGTCGCGTTGAAATGGATGAGCCGGTCGAACCGCTCCCGGTTCTGTTACGACTCGTCATGCTGAGTGTGCCAACAACTCAGAAATGAAACTCCAATCAATACCAAACGATCACGTCTAAAACAGCAACTTCACACCAAATTGAATATGGCGTGGCTCGCGTGCCGAAGTGACCTGGCCGAACGACGGCGAGCCCAGAAAATTGTCCGGCAAATTGAAGTTGGGGTGATTGAAGAGATTGAAGAACTCTGCCCGGAACTGCAGATTCATCGTTTCGGAGAGCGCAGTGTTCTTAACCAGCGAAGCATTCACGTTATGATAGCCAGGACCGTCCAGAATATTTCTTCCCGCGTTACCAAAGCTTCCGCGGGGCGGAAAAGTGAAAGCAGCGGTGTTAAACCAGCGCTCGGGAGAACGTTGGCCCAGACTCGGATCTCCTGCGACGTTAGGACGGTCATTCGCTCCAAAGCCCAGTGCCGAGATTCCAGTCCCGCTGTTATCGAACTCGCGCAACAGCGCAACGGTGAACGGCCGGCCTGTTTGCAGCGTCACGATGCCGGAGGTTTGCCAGCCGGTCAGAAGCTTAGACCAGGCGCCGTCATCCGCGAGGTGCGTCCGGCCTTTACCAAAAGGCAGGTCGTAGACGTAACTAACCGAGAGGCGATGTGCCACGTCAAAATTGGAACGGCCGCGTTCAGAGCGCAAGTCATAACTATTCTGCGGATAGTTTGGATCGCCGGCGCTCGGGAAAAAGTTTGAAGCGTCATCAATCGATTTTGACCAGGTGTAGGACGCCAGCATTGTGAGTCCCGCCGAAAAGCGCTGTTGCAGACGAGCTTGGAGACTGTGATAGTTCGAGCTCGCCCGCGACTCAATCGTATTAATCTCGTCAAACTGCGGAACGGGACGCGGAACAAATGGCAGGCCCTGTGGCAATGCGCTGGGCTGCGGTTGATTGAGATCACGCGCCGACAAAAGCTTCGTACCCTTCGAGCCTACGTAGCCAACTTCGAGTACCCGGTTACTACCCAGCTGCTGCTGCACGTTCAAGTTCCAATGCTGCATGTAAGGTGTGCGCAAGTCGCGCTGAATCGCTTGCGCCGAGTCGGGCAGCGGGAAGGGAAAGAACGCTGGGAACGGGTCGCTTAGCGTTAAGGGCAGACCGGGAAGAGGGAAGAACAAATTGAAATCGAAGTACGGCTTGTTGAAGTAGAGCGCCTCGCCCGGGGCCAGCGGCGAGGTGTCGTAGTAGATGCCATAGCCCGCACGCACCACTGTTTTTTCTTCGGCGCCGATTGTCCAAGCCAGGCCGACGCGTGGAGCAAAATTATTTTTGTCCGCCTCGTATCCGCCGCGGGGCATCCCGCTGATACCTACCGGCACGAGGGAGCGGGTCGCCGAGTCGTATAGATGTGCGCGGTCAGTCGCATCCACCGGTGGGGAGTTGTACTCGTAGCGCAGTCCTGCCGAAAGAGTCACATTATGACGCACACGAAAACTATCGTTGAAAAAGAAGTGATAGCTCTGAGCGCGCAGGTGTTGTGCATTGTCGACGCGAGCGCCGCCGGTGACTAGTGGGAGACCGAGTAAAACGTCAGCTAGGGCGACGCCGGTGTAGGCAAATGGCGAAAAATTGAGCAGACCTCGCGATTGCACGTCCCGAAAACCGTTCTGCTGCACGGCGCGGATGTCAGCGCCAAACTTGAAGAGGTGGTTTCCTTGCACGTAGGTAGCCGTGTCGAGAATTTGAAAGGTGTTGGTTACGGTGTCTTGGGGATTGTTGCCCTCGTGGCCCAGCGGCGAGAAGCCCGTGATCGTTATGAAACTCAAGCCGAAATCGCGCGAGTTTCCGGACAGTTCCGGTAAGCCGACGACGCGATTGACGCTCGTGCCCTGATTCTCCTGAATAACGGCTGAAGCAACGCGGTTGAAGGCGAAGCGGGCATCGTTAACCAGCTTGGGCGAGAAGACGTGTGTCACACCCACCATGGCATTCTGACTTCGCCGTGGTACGTCGTTGCCATAGCCGGGGACCGCGGAGAGCGTTGGTCCGGCAAAGGGCTCAAAAAACCGACGGTCACCAAAACTGTAACGGAACACGAGCGTCGTGACGTTGCTAAGGAAGTGATCTACGCGAGTATCGAAGTGGTCATTATCGTCGCGCTGCGTGGGCGACGAAACGAAGTTAGCAAAAGGCGCAGTACGGTTCGGCAGTGGATACAGAGCTGCGATGGCCCGCCCGATCGGGTGGATGAAGAACGGTGGAATAACTCCACCTTGAAACGGTTGCCCCGTGGACGGATCGCGCGGAATACCCAGTAGGCTCTGCGAAAAATCCCCGGATCGCTCCTGAAGAGTCGGCACGTTAGTAACACGGGTTATTCCTTCACGCGAGCGTGTACCCTCGTAATCGGCAAAGTAGAACGTATGGTCCTTGCGGATTGGACCTCCAAAGGAGAAACCAAACTGGTTACGGATATATTTGGGTGCCGGCTCATTGCCGGGCGCGAAGAAGTTGCGCGCGTCGAGGGCTGCATTGCGATGAAATTCGTATAGAGAGCCGTGTAAGTCGTTGCTGCCGGACTTGAGCACGACGTTTACCTGCGCACCCGGGTTACGTCCGAAGGCGGCGTCGTAAGTGCTGGTCGCGATTTCAAACTCGCGTATCGCATCCACTGGAGGCCGTACGGCGAACGTGTTGAGTTTGGGATCCACGTTGTAGACACCATCGAGCAGAAAATTATTGCTGTCTTCCCGCGCGCCGTTGACGCTGAAAGAAAAGTCACCACGAACGGAGCCCGCTGAGCCCGGTGCGGGGGGGACTGCCCCCGGAACCAGTAGACTCAACTCATAAAAGTTGCGCCCGTCCAGTGGCAGACCGATCACTTGTGAGTTTTCGATCACCGTGCCAAGTGAAGCTGAATCTTTTTTGAGGACCTCTGCCGGAGCGTAGATGTCATCGGGGCTGTCCTGAATGAGACCCACGTCTAGCGAGGCATTAAGTCGCAATTCCTGGTTCACCTGCAAACTAAGTGAGCGCGACAACTTCTTGAACCCGTCTCTTTCTACCGTGAGAGTATAAGGCCCGGGTGGAAGGGACGAGACGGCATACGAGCCGTCTTCATCAGTTGTCGTTGTACGACTCTCGTTAGTTTCCGTGTTGATCACTTGTACGTTCGCTCCAGCCACGACGGCGCTGTTGGGGTCCGTGACCGTGCCTCGGACGGAAGCGCGATGGGTCTGTGCGCTAACTAATGATGGCAACAGGATGAGAAGAGCCAGCATCGTAGTTTTTGCTGCTATTGACTTCAAAATGATCTCCTTACTGATTCTCGGTAAGAATTACGGAAATTTGGAAGCGGTCTTCTTAGGCTTCGACATTAATACCAAAACGAAGGGAATGATGGTAAGAAAAGTAGCGCGGAATCCATCATCATCCAGAACCTGCGGTTATGTCCACGTATTGACCTGACAATGTCTGAAACTGATTGCTAGAATGTATAGTATTGAGACCTGAGAGCCCACACGTCAAACCGGAGCACATGCAAAGATGAGTTTTTTCCCACTTTCGTTTCCCGCATTATGCCAAAGAGTGCTGGGGCTAACCTGTCTGGTTGTCATTTACACTATCAGCGTTGCCGCTCAAACCGACAGCACCATCACAGGAGATATCAAAGATTCCAACGGAGCAGTGCTGCTCGGCGTCCAAGTGACCGCGAAACATCTTGAAACTGGACTTGTGAGGGTTACTACGAGCGAGGACGAAGGAAGGTTCGTTTTTCCGGGATTACCTGTTGGCTTTTATGAACTGCAAGCCGAGTTTGCCGGTTTCGAACCCCTCGGCTTTCCCAATGTCAGGCTCACCGTAAACGACACCACGGCCGTTTCCCTGGTGATGAGAGTCGCCGGACTCACTGCCGCCGTGAATGTCGACAGTGGCGAAGTTTTGGTAAACACGCAGAGTCAGGAGCTCAGTTACCTGGTGGGTGAACAAGCCATAAGGGAGTTACCACTGAATGGCAGAAACTACACTGACCTCGCCTTGCTCCAGCCGGGCGTGATCGGTTATTCGCATCGCGACGGAGGTTCGGTCGTGGCGCACGGTCTCGGCATGAGCATCAATGGCCAGGACCCGCGATCGAATGTTTACCTGCTTGACGGTACGCCCCAGAACGATTTCACCAATGGCCCGGCCGGCAGCGCCGCCGGCACGGTTCTGGGGGTAGAAACAATCAGAGAGTTTCGCGTAGAAGCGAACTCATACGGCGCCGAGTTTGGGCGCAATGCCGGAGGCCAGATCAACGCCATCAGCAAATCCGGCACCAATGCCCTTCACGGATCGCTCTACTGGTTTCATCGCAACGACAACTTCGACGCGCGTAACTTTTTTGATGGGGCGGAAAAGCCCGAGTTCAAGCGGAATCAGTTTGGCGGCAGTATTGGTGGGCCAATCAAGCAAGACCAGACTTTTTTCTTTTTCGGTTACGAATCGCTACGGGAAAACTTGGGCCAGACAGTCCGAACCGTGGTGCCCGATTTGAACGCGCGTAACGGGATACTGCCGACCGGGACGGTGGTCGTCAACGCCGCCGTCAGACCCTACCTCGACGAGTTTCCCCTGCCCAATGGCACTAATCTGGGAGGTGGACTGGCCGAGTACAACTTCGGCTTCAACCGCCAGATCAAGCAGCACTTCACGCAGGGCCGCTTCGATCACAATTGGAGCCAGCGACAACAGTCCTTCGCCCGCTACACATTCGACGATGCGGATCAGCAACTGCCAACCGAATTCCCGCAGTTTCCGCGCGCGTTTCGCTCGCGCAATCAGTTCTTTACCGCCGAGCATCGTTTTATCCAAAGTACGGCGACGATTCACACGTTGCGTTTCAACTTTGCCCGCACCCGCATTGGTCAACAGGTGGAATCCAACACGACGCAAACTCTGCCCCCGTTCATTCCCGGCCGTGAGTCCCTTGGCAACATCGACATTGGTGGTGTTCCGCGCTTCGGTCCGCAAACCTCCGTCAGCGTGAGGCTGACGCAAAACGTTTTCGGCGGCGAATACGGCGCGGTGCACACCCGTGGCCGGCATCTCATCAAGGTCGGCGGGGTTGTGGAACGCTATCAGGACAACATGGTGAACCCGACCTTCTCGCTTGGCATCTGGACTTTTGCCAACCTAAGAAACTTCCTGCTCAACACGCCGCAGAGCTTTCTCGGGCTAACGCCTAACGGCGCGCTCGATCGTTACTGGCGCTTCACGCTTTTCGCTGGTTACGTGCAAGACACTTTCCGATTGCATCCCTCTACGGCCGCGATTCGGCCCTGCCGTCGTTGACGGATCGCGCTCCTACCATTGGACCGCTCTACCAGAACCCGACGCGCAAGAATCTCTCCCCACGCGTTGGGTTTGCCTGGGATCTTTTCGGTGCCGGCAAAACGAGCGTGCGCGGCGGTTATGGGCTCTACTTCAATACCAACAACCAGCAGAATCTGATCGTTACGGTAACGAATCCACCGGCAACGCCGCGCATAGCTATTGGCTTCACCGCTACTTCGCCTTGCCGGCCTGCTTTCCCAGCCGCGCCGCTGTCGTGCGCTTTCGCGAATTCAATCCGCCCCGTGCAGTTTGATCTCGATAACCCTTATGTGAATGTCTACAACCTGAGCGTGCAACACGAGCTGCCCTGGGATACGGTGGCTACGCTTGCCTACGCCGGCTCGCGAGGCGTTCACTTGCTACGCAGCAACGACGTGAACACGGCGCTGCCCACGATTCGTCCCGACGGCACGCCTTTCTACCCTCCGGGCGCGGGACGACAGAACACTGCTTTTTCTACGATTGAACTCAAGAGCAGCGACGGCAATTCATGGTACAACGCGATGATCTTCGAATTGCGGAAGCGTTGGAACCGCAGCTTCACTATTCAGTCTGCGTACACCTTTTCGCGAAATATCGACACGACGCAGGCGTCGACCTTCTTCTCAGACGCAACGAACGGGACGACGACCGCCTTCCCGGAGTCCCCCGGACTCAACTACAACAAAGGCCTGGCCGACTATCACGCCAAACACAACCTGGTCGTCAACTTCACCTGGAGCATTCCCTTCGCTCGCAAGTTGGAGGGCACAGCCAAAACACTGCTCGATGGTTGGCAGTTCGCCAGTATCACTAATTGGCGTAGCGGCAACCCGTTGACGGTCTTCGTAGCGGCGAACCGCTCGCAATCGCTATGGCAGCCATCACTGGGCCCGGGCATCGGACGCGACCGCGCTTCGATCGCGCCGGGATTCACTTATCAAACGGCAGTCATCGGTCGCCCTGACCAATATTTCAACCCTGCGGCGTTTGTAATTCCACCCGCGGGTACGCTCGGCAACACCGGTCGCGGCGCGTTCATTGGTCCGAATCACCGCAGCTTCGATCTAGCCCTCGTCAAAAACACGAAGATAACTCGGCTGCTCGGTGAGTCAGGCAACCTGCAATTACGTGTGGAGGCATTCAACCTCTTCAATCGTGCCAACTTCGCGCCGCCGTCGCTGACGGCTTTCGCAGGCCAGGCGGATAATGAGGCTCCGCTGACCACGTTTGGCCGCATCCGATCGACGGTCACGTCATCGCGCCAGATCCAACTAGGACTGAGAATTGTTTTTTAGCGCATGATGAATAGAACTTTGAACTTTGTACTTGGAGCTTTGTACTTCGTGCTTTGAGCCTAGTACCTCGAACCTCGAAGCTCAGTGACCGGGAGCGCCAAAGTTCTAACGACAAAGTACAAAGTACAAGGTTCCAAGTACAAAGTTCAGATTCACGATTCACGAAGAGAGGGTCTCCCCAATGCTTTGGATAATCTTCGCACTCGGCGCCGCGCTGGCGTGGGGCCTGTATGGACCAGCCCTGCACCGCGGGCAGATTGCTCTCGGCAACCCAATGCGCGCCTTGCTCTGTGTAGGACTCGCTTACTTCTTAATCGGTGTGTTGGTGCCGGTGGCCAACCTGTCCTATCAGGGGCAGTTGCAAGGCTTCACAACAAAGGGGTCGTTAGCGGCAATTGCAGGTGGAGCGCTGGGCGCAATCGGTGCTGTATGCATTATTTTCGCCTTCAAATCAGGCGGCCTGCCAACTTATGTGATGCCGCTCGTCTTCGCGGGCGCGCCGCTCGTCAACGTGATTTTTTCGATGTGGCTGCATCCGCCTAAGACAGCACCCAATCCCTTGCTCTACGTCGGTTTTGTGTTGGCGGCCGCGGGCGCCGGAATGGTGCTCTATTTCAAACCGCAATCATGAGGTTGTTTCACTACTAGTGTTCGCAAACATACTCCCCAACTGTTAAGAGGTTCTGCCCACCATGTTAAGGAGATTCGCAAATGAAGACCATTAGCATCAAGACTCTGATGATGAGTCTCGCAGTCATCGCTCTGTTCTTGTCCACCGAGATTGCAGCTCAAGTCGGCGCTGACTGGCCACAATGGCGCGGTCCGAACCGTGACGGCATCTCCAAAGAGACGGGTCTGCTGAAGCAGTGGCCCGAGAATGGCCCGCCGCTAGCCTGGAAGGCCACAGGCGCGGGAGGTGGATACTCGTCGTTTGCAATTGCCAACGGCCATCTCTTTACGATGGGGATCAGGGGCGACCGCGAATACGTGATTGCTTTCGATGTCGCATCGGGAAAAGAAGCGTGGGCAACGCCCCACGGCACCCGCTTCCGCAACGATCGTGGCGATGGCCCGCGCGGGACTCCCACGGTAGACGGCAAAAACCTCTATGCCCTCGGCGGGAGCGGTGACCTCTCAGCTCTCGATGCGCGCACGGGCCGCGTCATCTGGACAATGAATGTCCTCCAGAAGTTTGGCGGTGAGAACATCACCTGGGGGATCAGCGAGTCGCCTCTGGTGGTTGGCGAGAAACTCCTAATCAACGCCGGCGGGCCCGGCGCTTCGATTGTCGCGCTCAACAAAAAGGACGGCTCGCTGATCTGGAAGAGCCAGAGCGACCGAGCTGGATATTCCTCGGCGATTCCCGTCCAGGTCGGAAACACCACGCAGGTGGTTTTCTTTACCCACACGCGTGGGCTGGGGCTCGACCTGAAAGACGGCAAGCTCTTATGGGAGTACCCGCGCGCCGCCAATAACGTGGCCAACGCGGCGACGCCTGTTGCCCGGGGCAACCGAGTGTTCATTTCTTCGGACTATGGGAAATCTATTTCACGAAGGAGATGCGCAACCACCACAGCAGTTCGATTCTGATCGGCGATCACCTCTACGGTTTTTCGAGCGGCATCCTGACGGCTATGCGTTTCGATACTGGAGAAGTCGCCTGGAAAGACCGCAGCGTGGGCAAAGGCTCATTGGTCTACGCCGACGGACATCTCTACGCACTCAGCGAAAACGGAGTGGTTGGGCTCGTCGAAGCGACCCCTGCGGGATATCGTGAGAAGGGCCGCTTCCGCATTCAGCAGGACTCTCTACCAACCTGGACGCATCCGGTCATCGCCGGCGGACGGCTTTACCTCCGGGATCAGGACACTATTTATGCTTACGATGTGAGAGAGAAGCGGTAGTCTTTGCGTTGAGATTTAGTTAGTGGCAGAAGAGTTGCTGACCGGGAGCGAAGCGCCCGATTTTATTTTCCATTTGTCATTTTCCATTTCTCAGGTGTCATTTAAGGAAATCGTGACTGGTACTATTTAGGGAGATCGGGCACGGCGATCTTCCACCGGAAGAAAATGACCCTCGAACCCGATCTTAAAATGACAACTGATAAATGGAAAATGCCAAATGGAAAATTTAAGAGACGCTTCGCTCCCGATTGTGGTAGCTGAATAGCTGCGCCAAATCAAAGTCTGCCCACTACTTGATCTTCTTCCCTGGCATGTCTCGCCCACCTTGGTGAATGATCAATCCGGTGACGGCTCCTTTGCCGTCTCTGGTAAATGTTACCTTTGCGTTTACCACCCGCAGGAAGAATTTATTTTCGCTTTCCGGGAAAAGTTCGAAGGCAGGTTGCCCGGTGGCTTGCGTCATGAGCTTATCGCCCTCCTTGTAAACCTTGACCGTAGAAGTCGGCGTCACCTCATATTCGCCGGCGTAAGCGTCGTAAGTTTCTGGATCGGCAGCTACCGACTTGTTCTCCAATCGCTTGAGCATCTCCGTTGCGCCGGTGTTTTGAGGATTCAATTCAAGCGACTTCTTGTAGTTCTGAATCGCGAGTTCGGTGTTGCCGCTAATCATGTAAGCTTCGCCCAGACTATCGTAGGTGTTGAAGCCCTGCGGGTATTCTGCGACGTTGAGTTTGAATACTTCGACAGCCTCTTTGAGTTTTCTCGCTTCAAGCAGTTGGTAGCCGAGCCGATTTAGCTCCGGTTCACTGAAATCGTAAACGCTTGCCCGGCGCGTTCTGAGATCACGATACTGCGCGAGGCCCGCTTCAATGCCTTTTTCTCCGATCGTCTTGAACAATACTTCAGCAACTGACATCTTGGGCAGGTTGTATGGCTGGTTGTAAAGGATATTGGTTAACTCTCGTTCGAGCTGCTCCAAACTTCTGCCTTGTGAAGTGTTATCCAGCATCACGATGAGATGTTTTTGAGCGGGGAAACGCACGATCACGGTGTTGAAGCCATTGATGCCACCACCGTGCTTGATCTTCGGCACACTTTCTGTCCCGGTTCCCAACTTGGCCTTAGTTACCACCCATCCATAAGCGTAGTCGTCTAGATTAGGCTTATACATGAGTTCTTTCGTCGCAGCTGACAGTACGCGGTCCATATAGAGCGCCTGATCCCAGAGGTAAAGATCTTCGACGGTTGAATACATTGAACCCGCTGCATAAGGGATAGACATGTCGAGGTAGGGCGCGTTCACGTAACCGCCTGGCGTCTTTTGGTATCCGGAGGCGCGCTTCTCGATGAGGGTTCCATGGTGGTCATAGCCGGTACTCTTCATACCCAGTGAATTCAGAATCCTCTCCTTGAGAG
>JAIVJP010000233.1 GCA_020199975.1 Acidobacteriota bacterium | reverse complement strand
TTACCTGGCTGATAGTGTCTTCGCCATCGGTGAGCAGGATGATGGCACGCCATGCGTTATCGGCAGAGTCCTGAAGCAGTTCGTTGGAGGTGGCCCATACGGCGTCCCAAATTGCCGTTGAACCAGCCAGCGCTTGATTGGTATCCGAGATCGGCGGCGTTCCACCTACCACAATGCCACCCCCGATGTAGCCGGCGGGAGGCACAAACTCCACCCGATCGATGGCGCGACGCAAACGCTCGATGCTCCCGGTGAATCCCTGTTCTAGCGTGACCTCACCTGTAAATGAGACTATCGCAGCTTCATCCTTTCCGGGTCGCAACACCGCTTCCAGGAAGGAGCGCGCAGCGGCCTTTTCGTCCGGCAGCGTTCGTTCTTCCGAGGCGCTGCAATCAATCAGAATCGCAGCCGAAAGAGGCAGATCGGTGTTCTGCTGAAAAGTGAATATCTCCTGGGCCTGCCCGTCTTCCAACACGCGCACGTCTTCCTTTTTGAGCGTGCTTATGAACCTCTTGTTTTTATCCGCCGCCGTGAAAAAGATACTGGTGAGATTTGTCTCAACCCGCACGACCTCATCAGAATCCTGGGGTAGTTCATCTTTCAGGCGAGGAGTTGGGCTCGGAGAGGGCTCAGGCTTTTGAGTGTCACTGGTCCGTCTTGCACGACTCTTGTCCTGCGCACTCTCTAATTCTGATGACTGCTGGGCCAGAGGATGCTCCCGAGCCAACAGTACCAGAGCCAGGGCCGTAAAGACGACCAGGGCCAAAGACCAGTTTTTACTTCCCGTAAACAAATCGGCCTCGATTAAGAGATCTTAAGGTCTGACGGAATCCGCAATGGCCTTATAGCCATGCTTTGTTCGAACTTTCAAACCGTCCCGTCCGTTAGCAAGCTTAACCTCGATACGTCTAAAGCTTCCATCATAACGATCGTTGGAAGGCTTGTAGGTTACGAGATATTGAGCCCGCAACTCCTTGTTAATCCGGTTGAATGATTTTTCAAGTGCAAGCATGTCACCAGTGAAAAACGCCATTCCTCCCGTTTCTTCAGCGAGCTTCACCAGATTGCTATCTGCTTTGTCGTGAACCTGTCCCATCTGCACTCCGGGCACTGCGCCTGCTAACCCGGCCTTGGTTGATATCGCGAAGATGGTAGTCTCAGTTCGCTGAGCAATTTCGATCGCGTCACGCAGATCGGCGCGACTGTACGTATCCTCGCCATCAGTGATCACTACCAGCACGCGTCTTCCAGAAACCGATCGCAGCTTCTCGTCGCAGAACTGCCAGATGGCATCGTAGAGCGCTGTTTGAGTTCCTAACTTCTTAACACCGAACACAGCCCGATCAAGCAAATCAAGCTTGTCCGTAAAATCCTGTTTCAAAGCGATCTCGTGATCGAAGGTAGCAAATAGCACGCGATCTTTCCGCGGCCGAACCACGGTTTGTATGAAATTCATTGCCGACTCTTGCTCAAACTTCAGCTTGCCTGCGGTCGAAGGAGATGTGTCCATCAACACCGCGACGTAAAGTTGTGAGACCTGGCCCAAGTCATCAGAAAACGTTTCAATCTTTTGAGGAAGCTTGTCCTCCAAAACGAGAAAATCGCTCTGACTCAACCCGGATACAAACTGCCCCTTCTTGTCAACGACAGTGATGGGCAGACGAACGCGTCTGATGAAGGTTGTAATCGAGTCGGGGTCCTGTCCCGCGACGGGAGGCGGCGTGGCTTTGGGTTTGGCCTGCTGTGCCTGGACGCTAACTAACGCGCTGAAGAGCATGCAAAAAACAAATAAGAACCTGCACCGGAAACCGGAAATTGGAGAAGTCATAATTGATTAGTCTAAGAATACTTAAGCGGTGCCTGGATTTGGCCTGTCAAATGACCTGCGGTTCGATGCTGGGGCCACCTACAGTCGTTGCCCTCGTGCGGATCGGAGCAACCAGGCCATGCCCTACGCCGACGTCGAGTAGAGAGGAGGCGCGTAAGTGTGTAGGTCAGTAGCTTCCGATGTATCAACTCTTTCGAGCGTCGTGGCAAATGGCCACCAGACCATGCAACACGTTTCCTC
>JAIVJP010000232.1 GCA_020199975.1 Acidobacteriota bacterium | reverse complement strand
ACAGTCAACACTGCACACTGCCCACTGCTCACTGCTCACTTGATTCTTAACTCGAAAGGCATTACGAGCATCGACTGCCCACTCTCCATTTTGTCCAGCAGGTGCATATAGCGAAGGGCGCGGCGGGCATCTTCCGGAAGTGCGGCAAAAACGGCACCCCGCTGCTGTCGCTCGGTCGACGTGCTATCGCCAGCGCTCAACAGTTGCTGCAAAAATGTTTGCGGGTACGGAAGAATCACGCGATGCACCTCTTTGTCCGCAGGAATATTGGCCAGCTGTTTCGCCACCTGAATCGCCCGGTCCAAACCACCAAACTCATCCACCAACCCTTTGTCTTTGCCCTGCGAGCCGGTCCAGACGCGTCCTTGTCCGACCGCGTCGATATACGCTGGATCTTTCCCGCGCCCCTTGGCAACTTTCGGCACAAAGTCGTTGTAGTAAGTCGTCTTGATCCACTCTTCGAGCTTCGCTCTCTCATCCGGACTAAACTTCTCCGTTTCGCGAAACATTCCGGCCTGCTTTCCGCGCAGCACATATTCGTTGGAGACCCCGATCCAATCGTAGAAACCCTTCATCACCGGCTTGCCGCCAACTACACCAATCGATCCGGTAATAGTCGAAGGCTGAGCAATAATCTTATTGGCGCTGGCGGAAATATAGTAGCCACCAGAGGCTGCCACGTCGGCCATGGAAACGACCACGGGCTTTTTCTGTTTCGCAGCTTCGACGGCATGCCAAATGATGTCCGACGCCAGGCCGGAACCGCCCGGACTGTCTACGCGCAAAACGATGGCCTTAATTGTTTTGTCCTCGCGAGCGTCCTTGAGTGCCTTCGCGACGGTGTCAGAGCCAATCGACTGATCGCCTGTAGGACTGTTTTCGGATTTGCCCGAACCAATGTCTCCGGTGGCATAGATCACGGCGATCCGCTCGCCTTTATCGAGGCCTAACGATTCTGGCGACACCTCACGATACTCAGAACCTCTCACAAGTCGCAGTTCGTCGCTGTCTTTGTAGCCCAGCTTCGACTTGATCTCCTTGTCGAGTTCATCACGATAGGCTGCGCTGTCGATTAGTCCAGCCTCCTTCGCTTTCAGGGCGCTGTAGGGAGAGTTGTCGACAATGGCGCGCACCTCGTCCGGTGTTTTGCCGCGTGCCTTGGCAATCGCTTCGACGTACCGATTGAACAGATCATCCAGCAGTGAATTGATGAATTCACGATGGGCCTCCGACATCTCCTTACGCGTAAATGTGTCGCCGACACTCTTGTACTTCCCAATCTGGTAGATGTCCGGATAGACACCCAGCTTGTCCAATGAGCCGCGGAAAAACATCACGTTCGCAGCCAGACCATTGATGAACAACTCTCCCGGGGGAGCGAGATAAATACGATCGCAAGAGCTGGCGATGTAATACTCCTTGTTCATGCCGAGTTCCATGTAGGCATAAACCTGCTTGCCGGAGGAACGAAAGTCGGCAACAGCATCGCGGATCTCTTCCGCCTTGGCCCATCCAGCCCCTGACATGTTGATCTCGAGGACGATTGCTTTAATGCGCTTATCGGCCTTGGCCTTTCTGAATTGGAGCACCAGGTTCGAAAGCGATTCACCTGGACCACCGAAGAACTTCCGCAGTGGATCGTCCGGCACATAGTCGGGCAAAGGCCCGGCCACCCGGAGGGCGAGCACGCTATTGTCTCGAATAGTGGGAGCCCTTTGCCCAAACGCGGCTATCAATAGTGCGAACCCCAGTAGCGCGACCAAAACCAGAGCCACGAGGATGCTGGTGATAATAAGAATTGTTTTACGCGTGCGTGACATTGCCATAGTTCTTCCTGCCTTATTTCACTAATTAACGGTCTGGTTTAGTGATGTATTTCCGTGGTGTGAGTACGAAGTTAGTGAGGAAAAGGTTTAATTGGCAGCCTTGCAGTTCCGAACATTACTCGATCGATAAGAAATTGCTTTCGATCTACTCATGCCTCGGAGGCAACCCCACTAAAAGGAGAACGACCAATGTCGAAAACTACTCGAAGAGAAATGCTTAAGAAGGTCGGTGCGGCCGGCACGGTGGCTGCTGGATTGGGCCTAGCGCCTGTAGTGTCGAGGTCCGCTAGCTTAAATGATGACGGTTATGGTACTCCGACAAGTGCTACCGTCAGCTTTGGCTCGTGGAAGACGCCGTTAGACAGGTTGACGACCTTGGCACCGCCTTCCGCTAACCATCACAGATTGACACCCATGACAGTTAGCATCGAGGCGGGCGGCACGGTAAACTTCATTATCTCCGGTTTGCACCTCGTCGAGGTTCACGCCGACGGAACTCAACCAGGAGACATCAATACTAGCTTACTCATTCTACCGCCTCCGGGGGTGATGCTGCCCCCGCTGATCAACGACCCGCATAGGAGAATCTACCGGGGGCTGGACCCGAGGGCGCTGCTGCCAACAGTGGACCGAGTCGAGGTAGTGCATTTCGCTAATCCAGGAACCTATCTTGTGATCTGCGCAATCCTCCCGCATTTCCTAGATGGCCAGTTCGGTTTCGTGAGGGTGCAGCCTACCCAACACGGGGACTGAGACTTGTGAACCGCTGCGCTGACTAGTGAATCATAGGGTCGGGAGTGACCAAACTCCTGACCCTCGGCACCGTCATGTGGCACTTACACCTAAGACGTTCGGTGAGGGTGCACGTATGAGGCTCCGGCCCGGGGAGAGTCCAGGCAGTAGGGAGAAAGCAGAAGACTCAGAAGGAGGTAGGCGCAATGCAAGAAAGCCAAATAGCCCGTACATTGCGTTGCGCTTGCTCCTGCGTCCTGCCTACTGCTCCTGCCCCCTCTTAAC
>JAIVJP010000231.1 GCA_020199975.1 Acidobacteriota bacterium | reverse complement strand
GCTGGTCCGGTGGTCACGACGCATGGGTCACCCGCGCGCAGGCCGGGTCGCACGAACAGATCAAGCGCGTTGTCGTTAATTGACAGCGCGCTTATCTCCGCTCCGTAGTACCACTGGAGATCATCTACCTCCCAGCCGGGGCCAAACGGTGCGCCGCTAAAATAACTTTCATCACCAACCATATCACCTTCAACGCGCCGCACGCCCGCGGCGGCAATCTGCGCGGCAAAGTCGTCAAGTGCCCGGTTGTAATCGCCGTTATTAAACCGGGCGGCAAACGATGGATCACCGCGACCGTAAATGGTCAGACTGCCGCGCACGGTGCCGGAAGCGTCGGGTCGCGCCGGAGCATACACGGAAGTTGTGAAGCGGTAGTTCGGGGAAAGACGATCGAGCGCGGCCGCCACCGTGTAAAGCTTCATATTCGAAGCGGGTTGCAACAGTTTGCCGGCGTTCTCTTCGTAGAGCGTGCGCCCCGTATCGAGCGACGCGACTTTGACGGCCACCTGCGCGGGTGCAAGTTGCGGCTGACGCAGCACCTCCTGAATGCGTGCGCGCAACTCTTCGACTGTTGTTGGTCCAGCCGGCTTTGCCGCAAGCGCTGAACTGCTTGGAAAGGCGGGAGTAACCGGAGCAGTTGGCCCGGCGGGAGCGATAGGCGCGGCGGGCGTGATGACTCTGCGTTCGCGTTGCTGCGCCTTCTGCGCGCTGGCAGGCGCAACCCCACTAACTGCTGCGAAGCTCAACGCGCACAGTAGAAGAAAGCAGGTGAATCTTGATGTGTAATCTCTTTGCGACCGCATACAAGGAACTAAAGGTTAGACCTTCATCATTACTCAACCGAAAAATGGAGATGAACGAAAGGCAGGAGAGTTTTAGCTTGGCTCATGTGCAAATCTAGTGCTTTTTGACTAGCGCCGAAATAAACGCAGGCGATACTCGTTTGAGGTTGATACTGAATTCGCAGACCGCCACGTAGTGACCAAGATAATGCTTATGCACGCCACGAAACGGACGCAGGAAATTTCTGACGCTGGTCCACATCCCTTCGCTCGTGTTGGTGTGGACTTCGCGCACTCCATCACCGTCATCATCACGCGCCCATTCCTTGCGCCCGTGCTCGACCGTCGCGTGCTTGCGCTCCAAGTCGGCATAACCACTCCACTCATCGGTATAGACTCTGGCCTGCGGAGTCGTAAACAACTGCACGTGCTTTTTCAAGGTAGCCTTGGTGGTTCGCTTCACCACGCGCAATCGCACTTGTCCGCTGCGCCGTCCGACCGTCCCAACAATCGGTGGTCGATCATTGGCATACGTCCCATGCCCGCGCCGCTTGTTGGCACGCCGCCGTGGCGGATCGCGTGGATCGCGATGTTTGTGGCCTTTTTTCCCCCGCATTCTGAAACATCTCATCGGTCTCGGCGCGTCTGTCAGGCAACGGCGTGGTGGGTTGTTGCCGCAGGGCATTGGCTTGGAGTTGCTGGCGGAGTTCATGCACGGTCCGCCGACTCAAGTGCAGTTCACGCGCGAGGCCAGCCGTGGGTTCACCTTTGCAAATGCCGCGGAGCAACAAGACTACTTGTGCGGGTCGCAGGTGTTTTGCCTCAAACACCGTCCCACTATAGAGGGTGTAAATGCTTTGACATTGCTGACACCGATAGACTGTCACTTGACTGCGTCTGGTCTGGCGAAACGCCCTCGCCCGATTTACCTTGGTCCGACACCGAGAACATTTCAGTCCTTTAGGATGGAAATGTTTCACCAGCCAACTCTCACTTATGTCGTCATCCAGCAGATCAACTATTGGAAAATCCATGTGCCGAGCTTATCACACTTCATGCACTCGTTCGCTGGGGACGGGCGTGGGACGCTGACCAACTGCACAAAGGTGTCGGCCGGGCGGACAGACGGCGCGAAGGATGACGCATCCAAAGCGTCGCCGATGACGACAGCGCAGCGAGGTGGAAGCTTGTGCTCTGAGCCTCGGCGCACCAGCGCGTGGACATGATGACCTCGGCTCAACAATTCAGTGATCAAGCGTCGGAAGTAGCCAGTTCCGCCAGTGATAAAAACGCTTCGGTGCGCCATGATCATTCACGCAGTCGGTGCTTCACAATTTAGCGATCCAGCCTCTCCCGCCTAACTCAAGAATTGACCATCGTGTGAAGCGAGCGCCACGAGTCGTGCAACAACTCCTCGATCCGCCGCCAGTCTTCTTCGGTGACGTCACCATCTTCGGCTTCGCGGTCGCGAATCAACATCGCCTCGGCGCGAAGCCGCGCGTGCTCCATCATCCGCTCGGCGGGCATTCTGTACATCGCGGCGGCCGTCTCCGCCAGGGCGCGTTCGAGCGCACCCGCCGGATGCCGCCGTTCGCGGTGCACAATCCACCATTCAAGTTCACGTCGCGCGACTTCGCTCACATCGAACGGTGTGCTGCTCGCTTCATGGATTGCCGCATAGAAGTCGATCAGATTCGGTAATGCCCGCTCGTACTCCGCGCGCGAGCTTCCGTCTTTGAACATGAAGGCGGCGCGCGCCGCGTGGTAAGCAACCGCGATTGACTTCCAAAATGGCAAGTGGTATTGCGTGCGCAGCAACTGGCCGAGTTGCAGAAACAAGCGTAGCCGTTCGCGCTTGTAGTACGAGCGCCACATGGCAGTATCAAGCCGCGCAACTTCATTTGGATCGAAGCGGCGGATGTCGGTTGGGCGTGGCTTGTAGAGATCAACGGAGATCCAACCCAGTAAGAAGACCATGATCACGGCGGCGCACATGCCTGCCTGTCGCGCTCGTGCCCGTTTCTTCATAACTCGACAATTGTTGCCTCGTTGGTGTGGACGATTTGCAGGCAATGCGTTCAACCACCCGTGTTCTGCGATGTGTGTTCATGGTGGTCAGTTGCTAATGATTATGGATTCACCGCGCCTGCATGATTTTACTGTCAGCTCACTTTGTAGTACGTTTAATTCAGCGAACTTGGATTTCGTCCGAGAATCACCGCTTGGAAGCAAATCCGTTAACGGCTGGAGATACGTAGTCTCCATAGGGGAGTAGCAATGGAGCCAACCCCGAACTTTGTTGAACCTTGCCCCGAAGACCCTGTGTTAGTGGCGCTGATGCGGAGCATCGCGAGCGGAGACGAGCGCGCCTTCGCAACCCTCTACGACCGGACCAGTCGGCAGGTGTATGGCCTTGTGCTGCGCATCATCGGTAACGCGGCAACGGCTGAAGAAGTGCTGCTCGATGCCTACACGCAAGTGTGGCGCAAGCGTACACAATACGATGAAGCGCGTGGCACCCCGCTGGCCTGGTTGATCACTATTGCACGTAGCCGTGCGATCGACCGTCTACGCTCGATGCGTGGTAGGGATGAATA
>JAIVJP010000296.1 GCA_020199975.1 Acidobacteriota bacterium | reverse complement strand
TTCTTTTACGACGATCCGTACCTTGTGAATGAAATCGGCGTGGCTTTCCGCACCTCTCGCTTCGCCATAATTTGGAGCTGGCGATGTTCCGGATCTCAAGATCTGGCCAGCCACGTGCCTTGCCGCAGCAGTTTTGGGCAGACTAGCCGCGAGCCTTATGATGCGAACGGCGAAGTCAATCAAACGCTCCAACTTATCCGCCCGCGATTGAGCAGTGATGTTTCTTTGCGTCGGGGCGTCGCTCAGGGCTGATGATTCAGACGCGTCTTCGTTTTCCCGAGTACTGATGTTTTGATCAGCATTGTTGTTTTTCGACTGAGTAGTCGTGGCAGGTGTATTTTCCATTTGTGAGGTCCTTAGTAGAGTTCTTTTGTGAGGCCAGCACTTCCGATGGCACCATAATACTTCTTCCTTGCAGACAACTGTCAAATCTGTCAAATGACAAATGGAAAATGGTCTTTTGTCCCGCTATGCACCCTCTACTCTTAACAGCCATCCTCCTCGTAGCACCGCATTGGGTTATTCAAAATAGCGGGACAACGGCTCGTCTCCGTGGCCTCAGCGCGGTGAGCGATCGCGTCGCGTGGGCCAGCGGCTCCGGCAGCACCGTGTTGCGCACCGCTGACGGCGGCGCCACGTGGCAAAAGTTACCGATAACCACAGACGCGCTCGACTTTCGCGACATCGACGCGTTTGACTCTCAGACAGCTTATGTCCTCTCGATCGGCAACGGTCCTTTGTCTCGGATCTACAAGACAACCGACGGCGGCGCGACCTGGAGGCTACAGTTCAAGAACGAGGATCCGAAGGCGTTTTACGATGCGATGTCTTTCTGGGACGCCAATCACGGCATCGCCGTCGGCGACTCGATCGACGGTCAGTTCTGCATCATGACAACCGAAAACGGCGGGCGGATCTGGAAGCCGGTACCCGCGAGTGCCTTGCCGCCAGCGCTTGAGAATGAAGGAGCTTTCGCCGCGAGTGGAACCAATATCGCGGTCACCGGAAAGACCCAAGCGTGGATTGGTACGGGCGCCGCGCGAAAAACCCGCGTGCTGCGTACGACTGACCGCGGACGCTCGTGGAGGGTTTCAAACACGCCGCTGGTTGCGAGATCGTCTGCAGGTATCTTCTCCATCACTTTCCGCGACTCTAAGCACGGTGTAGTAGTCGGTGGCGACTACACAAAAGAGAAAGAGGCCGTGAGAAATCTTGCCGTCACCAACGACGGCGGCGTGACCTGGACACTGGTGAATGGTCTTTCGGGCTATCGCTCGGCGGTTGCGTATGTACCAGTCACCTCTGCATCGCGCCAGACATCCATACTCGTTGCTGTGGGTCCGTCAGGCGCAGACTACTCCACGGACGATGGTCGCACCTGGAAGCAGCTGGAAGGTCCCGGCTTCGACACGTTGAGCTTCGTTCGTTCGCGAGTTACGGGTTGGCCCATCGGCTGGGCCGCCGGCGCGAGTGGAAGCATCGCCAAGCTGATATTCAGTTTGAATAATGGAAAGGGGTTTCGCTTGGGAGTGGTAACGAGCCCGGACGGGGTTAAACCCTTCCCAACCTCAATTGGGGGAGTCAAGCGCTATGAGCACTGAACCAAACAAAGTTATTTACTCAATGGTCGGCGTCAGCAAGTTCTATGACAAGAAGGCCGTTCTCGAGGACATCTATCTTTCATATTTCTACGGAGCGAAGATCGGCGTGATCGGTCTCAACGGATCCGGAAAGTCGTCGCTGCTGCGCATCCTCGCCGGCGTTGACAAGGAGTTTAACGGCCAGACCGTTATCTCACCCGGCTTCACAGTCGGCTATCTGGAGCAGGAGCCATTGATAGACGACTCGCGGACTGTGCGCGAGGTGGTGGAAGAAGCCGTGCAGGAGACCGTAAATCTTCTGAAAGAGTTCGAAGAGATCAATGCGAAATTTGGCGAGGAAATGTCGGACGAGGAAATGTCGGCGCTACTCGAACGCCAGGGCCAGGTGCAGGAGAAGCTGGACGCGCAAGATGCCTGGGATCTTGATTCGCGTTTGGAGATGGCCATGGACGCGCTCCGGTGTCCTCAGCCGGAGACGCCGGTGAGAGTCCTATCCGGTGGCGAACGTCGTCGAGTTGCTCTTTGCCGGTTGCTTCTGCAGAAGCCGGATATCTTGCTGCTCGATGAGCCGACAAATCACCTTGATGCGGAGTCGGTCGCATGGCTGGAACATCACCTGCTAAATTATCCGGGCACGATTATCGCAGTGACTCATGATCGATATTTCCTGGATAACGTTGCCGGTTGGATTCTGGAACTTGATCGTGGCCAGGGCATTCCCTGGAAAGGAAATTACACCTCCTGGCTGGAACAGAAACAGGAGCGTCTGCGTCGCGAAGAGAAGTCTGAGAGTGAAAGACAGAGGACCCTGCAACGGGAGTTGGAATGGATTCGCATGTCGCCCAAAGCGCGTCACGCTAAGGGCAAGGCACGAATCAATGCGTATGAGTCGATGCTCCAACAGGAATCGGAGAAGCGGCGTGAGGATCTCGAGATTCACATTCCGCCGGGACCACGCCTTGGCAACGTCGTGATCGAAGCAGAAGGAGTCAGCAAAGCTTACGGCGATCATTTGCTGGTCGAAGACATGAAGTTCGCTCTGCCGCCGGGTGGTATCGTGGGCGTGATTGGTCCCAATGGCGCTGGAAAGACGACTCTGTTTCGCATGATCACCGGGCAGGAGCAACCCGACAGCGGCGCCATCAAGATTGGAGAGACAGTAGCGCTGGCATATGTGGACCAGAGTCGCACCCTCGATCCTGAGAAATCGATCTGGGAAGAAATTACCGGCGGCGCGGATTTACTGAAGCTGGGCACGCGCGAGGTCAACTCGCGTGCTTACGTGGGACGATTTAATTTTTCCGGCTCGGATCAACAAAAGAAGGTTGGCATGTTGTCGGGCGGTGAACGAAATCGCGTGCACTTGGCGAAGATGTTGAAAGAGGGCGCCAACGTTTTGTTGCTGGACGAGCCGACCAACGATCTGGACGTCAACACGCTGCGCGCGCTGGAAGAGGCGCTGGAACATTTCGCCGGCTGCGCGGTGGTAATTTCCCACGACAGATGGTTTTTAGATCGAATAGCGACGCACATCCTCGCGTTTGAAGGCGACAGCAAGGTCGTCTGGTTCGAAGGAAACTATTCGGAGTATGAGGCAGACCGCAAGACGCGGCTGGGCGCGGCAGCGCAGCAACCGCATCGGATCAAGTATCGGCAATTGACGCGCGGATAATCCGCAGATTACGCAGATTTATACAGAGCAGGCGCAGGGCGGAAGGATCGTACATCTGTGAAATCTGCGGATACTGGAATCCGCGACAGCCACGAGCTAACTATTGCTGTTAACTCATCTAATCGTCACTCCTGGGCCATCACATCTTCGATTTCCACTCTGCCACACGCTTTTCCAGGTCGGCCAGCGCCTGCGCGTTGGCGTTGGCTGCCTTCCCGAGTTGAATCGCCTTCTCACCGGCGGCGACTGCTTCCGCAGTCTTGCCCTGCTCGGCGAGCGTCCGCGCTTTGAGGCCCATGTTGTTGAACGTCTCCTTGATCTTGATTGATTGATCGAGCCACTGCATCGCCTCTTCCGTATTTACTTTGTTCTGGAGTGCGAAATTAGCGGCCTGCGCGCGAATTTGCCAATCGTCAGGCTTCGCCGCGGCGAGGGAGGCTCGGGCTTTCTCTATCGCGAGCGCTTTCACGTCCTTGACTTCGACCGTGAAGGGCACACTCACCTTCTCCCAACGAATGTTGACTTGGGCGGAATTTTCGGTCACGGGATCAAAACTGTAGATCAACCACTCCTGGTTATCGGCAACCATCTGGGGCTTGGCCTTAACGCGAAGCACGTCTTTCTTCTCGTCGTAAGAAAAGCTTCCCCATTGCCCGGCGTCACTATTGAAGATGATCGTCCACTCCCCATCCTTTGCAGGAATGGTGTGCAGGCTGTAGCGCCCGGCCGCGAGCGGCTGCCCGTTGATCAGTACGCCGTCGCTCACTTCAAACATCGTGGCTTCGTTTGCGCCCGTGCGCCAGACATGTCCGAAGGGCACGATCGGGGCGTCTTTCGCTCGCGCCCTGGCGTCGTCTAAGGTCGCAGTGCCCGGCGCGGTGCCTGCCGGTGCGTCGCCCCAGATCTTGCGACCCTTCACTCCCGGACGGCTATAGGTGATTGTGATGTCCGTGACTCCAACCGTCTGCATGACGCTTGCTTTTTGGCTCGGACGCGGCAGTCGCAAAGCTGTCTGCGCCAGAACAACGGCGCTGAGCGCCAGAAGTAGAACGAGGGAGGCAGTGCTATAGCGAAAGAAATTTTCACGCGTATTCATTTCAATTTCTCCTGATTACTTCATTTTTCGGACGGTAGCAGGTTCTGTGACGCCATTGTAGTACGCGCGAAGCCGAAAAGCCAAACTCCGAGTGGAGATTTCGACAGCGCACGCGTGACACAGTCCTTCTCCTAAGGTTGGTCCAGTTCGCTCTTTTTTCCTGACTCGATTCCGCACGAATTGTTTTTGGCCCATATGTCGAAAGCGAACGGTTCTAATGCACGCGCCGGTGGACCTGTGTACAAACGCTGTTTAATTACGCGGCCAAAGGCGCTGGTGTGCGTAATTATGCGTACAAACGCGACTCTTCGACGGTTGGCATAACCATTGCACAAGCACAGGGAGAATTACTGGTTTGAAACAAGGGGGTAAATTCTGGCAAAGGAGTCTTCGCGTATGTTGTGGACAATTCTCGTGATTCTACTGGTGCTGTGGCTGCTCGGCTTCATCGGAAGCGTCGGTGGCAACCTGATTCACCTTCTTTTACTCGTGGCGCTCGTCATCCTGGTCATCAATCTTGTATCAGGGCGAAGAGGACCCGTGGTATAAACACATCGCACTAACTTAGCGTCTGTCGAAAACAGGAGAAGATTGCCAACCTCGCCGATCTTCTTGAGAAGCCCTGGTGGAAACACTAGAGCGTAGTCCACAACAGGCAACGCTTCTTCAGCAATGGAGGGCGTTGCTTTGTGGCACGCTGGTGGCTTCTGCGGCCAGCGCGTTTAACATCGCATAATTAGCCGGGAAACTCGCGACGGCATTAGCGACCGTTGCCGCGGTCCCGGTTCGGGAGTCAACCTACCCGAAGGGGCGATTGAGGAGAAGAGCATGCCAACAACAAAAGCACGTAAACGGTCGGCCGCGAAGAAATCGAGCAAGAGGCGATCTGCGAGTGGATCGACTAGTTCGAGCAGATCGAAAAAGGGTACAAAGGGTACTAAGAAAGCCGCCGGCAGGAAGTCCAGCACGACTTCCAGAAAGAAGCGTAGTGGAACTGGTAGCCGTAAAAGAGCTTCAACCACGCAAGCCTCTACCAAACGTAGAGCTTCGGCCAAGCGGACCTCGACAAAGAAGTCTGGGAAGAAGCGACCTTCAAAGGCCATTCTTAGCCGGGCAAAGGAAGCAGCGAAGTCAGTACTTACCGGCGCCGCAGCAGGTGCCGCAGTAGGCGCAATCAAGGGCGCAGCTGAATCCGGCAGCAAGGCCGTGGGAATCGAGCAAGAGACCGAAAAGAAAACTGACCAGAACAAAGACGACGGCAGTTCAGGGGCTGAATAAAGCGAAAGTAGACAAGCCTAAAAAGGAAAGGGCGCTGCCAAGCAACGCGCCCTTTCATGTGCAAAAACATGAGGTGAGAAGTTGAGTCGAGATCCGGAAAAAGAGCCCTGGCGTCCAGGTGAAAGACCTGACGAGACGCCTACACATCCTTACGATCCGATGGATCCGGATCCTTCGCCACCGCCAAATCCGGTTCCGATACCGCCAGATGAAGAACCGGCCGCTCCGGTAGGTGAACCCACCACGCCCATGCCCATGATAGATCCCGAATCGCCGGAACCTACCAGGCTATCCTGATAAGGTCAGTCCTGATCGGTAAGAGCGGTGCGGTAGTTCAACTTCCGCTGTGCGCAGACTTGGCGCGTTTCTCCATCTCTTCCGGAGTTACGTCTTCTTTGTGAGTGGCGATGTGCCAGACGTGTCCAAAGGGATCGATGAGACTGCCACTGCGGTCGCCGTAGAATTTATCCTCCACCGGCTTCTGCTCCAACGCCCCGCCAACAATGGCGCGCTCGAAAACCGTGTCTACATCCTCCACATAAATCATCAGAGACACGGGTGAGCCACCGAGCGTTTGCGGACTCACGTATTTCATCTCCGGAAACTCGTCAGCGAGCATGATCGGCGAATCGCCTATCTTAATCTCAGCATGGCCGATTTTTCCGTCTGGCTGTGGCATGCGTAACAGCTCAATAGCGCCAAACGCCGTTTTATAAAACTCAATCGCGGCGGCCGCGTCCTTAATGATCAAATACGGTGTAACCGAGTGGTAGCCCTGGGGGATGGGCTTTACTGAACTAGTCATTGGCTTACTCCTGTCAAGTTTCTGCATTTGTTGAATGTCAGCAAGGAGGGTCTGCTCGTGGCCCTGGGGGCTGACCTTTTCGTAAACCTTGCGCACCACGCCTTTTGGATCCACTACGATCGAGGTGCGGTCCCAATACATCGTGCCTTTGTAGTCACTTTGGCCTATCCCGCAGATCTTGAGCAACTCCGCATTCGTATCGGCAAGCAAGTCGATTGTGAAACCAAACTTGTTGCAGAAGTCCTTATGTGAGGCAACATCGTCCTGGCTGACGCCGACGACTGAAATTCCCGCGGCCTCGAAGTCTTCCTTGCTAGCCGTGAAAGATTTTCCCTGAATCGTGCAACCGGGCGTATCGTCTTTCGGATAAAAGTAGACTACCAACCATTTGCCGGCGAAATCGCCGAGCTTCACTGTTTTCCCGTCCTGGTTCGGAAGAGAGAAATCCGGGAACTGCTTTCCTGTCTCAAGCATATGCATTGACCTTTCGTCGCGTCTGACTGTTTTTGAAGTATGACTGATCTAGTTTGTCATTCTAGAGGCCTCTGGTTTCTTTTCCCGTTCGCCTTGACCCTTTTTCCCTTTTTCCGGTTTTCGCCTTTTTCCCCTTCCAAGTTACTATATACCAAACTCTTCCCCATAGTCTGGCGTCTATCAGGCAAAACTTTGTAACAGCGCCAGGTATCTATTGCAACCAGTCAGCGAGGTAAAGAATTCATGAAGATCTGGATGACAACCTTCTTCATTCTCGGGCTCACTTTTGGGACAGTGTCTTTGGTCGCCGCCCAGGAAGATCCAAACTTGAATCCTACTGAGGAGCAACAAAAAAAGGAGAAAGCGGAGAAAGAAAAGAAGGCCTACATTCTGCTCGAACAGGTTGTTGACGAGGCCCAACTGCTGAGGATGCCTGAGAACCGTGTCCGGGTCCAAATTGACGCCGCCGACTTGCTTTGGGGACGCAATGAGGGACGTGCTCGCACTCTATTCGCGTTGGCCGGCGAGGGCGTGGCTGAGATGATGCGAAATGCGAGTGCGAGTACTGGCAAGGATGAGCGTAGAGGTCCTGATCGGGGTGGAACCGGTGGCCAGCTTCGTCAGGAGTTGGTACTGGCCGTCGCTCGTCACGATGCAACGCTCGCTTATCAATTCCTAGCTGCGACCCGCCCTCCAACCCCACCTGCCGCCACTGGCAATTCGCGCTTTGACTCCGAAGATAATCTTGAGGAACGTCTGCTGGCGCAGGTTGCGCAACTTGATCCCAGACTTGCGTTGCAAAACGCTGAGCAGATGCTCGATCAAGGTCAGTACTCCCGTGCCCTGGCCCAGGTGCTGGCCCAGCTTCAGGCAAAAGACAAGGATGCGGCGGCGAAGCTCGAAGACAAGCTTGTCAAGCGGCTTCAAACTGCGAACATACTCTCCACGCTTGACGCCGGAGCACTCGCGCTTAGTTTGCTGCGACCAGGACCGCGGCCTGCTGAGGGCGGCATCACTCTTACGCCGACTTCATTGAGTGCCAGCCCATACATGTTGGCGCCTTCCACGTGTACGAGCCTGCTGGGAAGCGTGATCGATGCAGCGCTCAAAGCCATACCCCCGCCGCCGGGTAGTCAACGA
>JAIVJP010000230.1 GCA_020199975.1 Acidobacteriota bacterium | reverse complement strand
CCGCCATCTCAATTGCGCGCAGCAGCGCCTGCGCCTTGTAGACCGTCTCATCATATTCGCTCTCGGGTACTGAATCGGCGACAATGCCCGCGCCGGCTTGCACCGAAGCTTCGCCTCCGCTAATCACGATTGTCCGAATGGCAATACAGGAATCCAGATTGTCGGCGTAGTCGGCGTATAGGATCGCTCCCGCGTACACACCACGACCGTCCGGTTCCAGTTGCCGGATGATCTCCATCGCTTTGAGTTTGGGGGCTCCGGTGACCGTCCCCGCGGGAAAGCAGGCCGCGAGCGCATCGAAACGGTCGCAACCCTCACGCAATCGCGCATGCAAACTCGAAACCAGGTGCTGCACTCTTGAATAGCGCTCCACTGTCATCAGCTCGTCAACCTGAACCGAGCCAAACTGCGCCACTCGTCCAAGATCATTGCGTCCGAGATCGACGAGCATCATATGTTCGGCCACTTCCTTCTCATCGCTTCGCATTTCTTCCGCCAGGGCGGTGTCTTCCGCTTCCGTCGAGCCGCGCTTGCGCGTGCCGGCGATGGGCCGGTAATCGAGTTTCTCGTCACGACAGCGCACAAGCATTTCTGGGGAAGCACCGATGATCGACTTGTCGACGAGCTTAAAAAAATACATGTAGGGCGATGGATTACTCTTACGCAGAGCCTGGTAAATCGAAATGGGCTGGGCTGACACATCTGTCGTAAATCGCTGCGAGAGAACTACCTGGTAACAATCACCAGCGACGATACGATCCTTGACGTGGAGCACGGCCTCCTGAAAGTCCTCCCGAGTCCAGTTCGAATGAACAGACGCTTTCGTCAAGCGCCGGGGCCGTGAATCCGCTCGCGAAGTCGGCTGTTCCGGAACTGCCAAAAGTTTCTCGATGCGCTCAGTCTCCTGGAGCGCCGTCTTGTATAGTTGCTTGAGACGGCTTCGGCTGGATTCGGCTTCCTCTGTGAAGACCACTGATACAATTCTTGTTTGCCGTTGCACTCGATCGAATACAAGCAGCGTGCGGAAGAACATCAACAGAGCGTCATCCGTTCCCAATTCGCTCTCGCCTTCTATCTTTAAGGCCGGCTCGAACCAGTTTGCGGCTCGATATCCAAGGTATCCGACAGCCCCACCTGCAAGTGGCCCAAGGTCCTCTCGTCTCGAAAGTTTTCGTTCACGAAAATGACGCCTGATATATTCCATCGCGGATTCCCAGCGAGTCTCGAGTAATCCGTTTCTCTCGATAATGGTCTTATTGCCCCGGCCGCGGACAATCATGTATGGGTCTGAACCTATGAACGAATATTTGGCTACACCTTCACGTCCCTCCACCGACTCAAACAAAAAAGCGTAATTCGATTGCCCTGCGACCTTCATAAAAGCTTCGACGGGAGCGGCTGACTGGCACGGTATCGTCCTCACCACCGCTACGACATTCCCGTTGCGAGTTTCGCTCTCAAACTCCGCGAACGACGCTGGTTGAAGTTGAGAAATCACTGTCTCCATGCATGTCACCGTTAACCTGTGAAAGCGCCTAACCAAAAACAAAAACCCGCTGCCGAAAGATGAATTCTTCTGGCAGCGGGTCGCTTAAAACCGATCTGGAGCTTCTATTACTCTAAGTATCGCTCCTTGTAGAAAGCCACGCCTGCCACCTGATTGGTGGCGCGCCAATACCAGTTAGAATACCGCGCGGCCGAATAAGTTTGATGGGCTGGCTTCATAATAGCGGGGTGTTTATATACCTGTAGGTTGTCGCTTGTCAAATAAACCGGAAGACAGAGCACACGGAGATCACACTGATAAGGCCCTGCATAAAAAGTTTATTGACTCAACAACCGGCATCAGAACCGGGAGTGATAGCGACCGGGTTGCTGTCGAGACACTCTTCTTTCTTAGGATTTATTGAAAATGTTTGAGTACGACGGAACCCGGTCGCTATTGCTCCCGGTTCTGATGCCGAAAGGACCTTTTGTGCAAAGCCACTCAGAGGAGGCAAACTGCGACACCATCGGCAATCCCCGCAGCTACCATTCCACCAGATAGTCACGAAGTGTGTTGGACATTGCCTCGAACGAATCAGCGCAATAT
>JAIVJP010000295.1 GCA_020199975.1 Acidobacteriota bacterium | reverse complement strand
ATCTTGAAATCGATCATGTCTTCGACCCACCCTCTTGTGTATCCGATCGTGCCGACCAGAACGATTGTCCCAGTCTCGTCGCGGACCTCTGCCGTCCCGACGGCCGTCGCGGGCATCATGGCAATTAACAAACTTGTCACATTTACGGTCGCGCTTGTCGCGGTCGCGACCTTGACCCTTGTTGCGCTTATCAGCGAAAGCTGTCCCAGGTAGGGTCAGCGCGAGCAGCAGCACCAGCATCGCAATCGATACCAGGTTTTGTCTGTTGTTATAAAGTCTCATACAATCCTCCAGATTGGCAGGTTGTCTCTTGCAACCCACCTTTGTTTGTTTAATCAGTAGTCAACCAATTGAGGTTCCGGGCCATTTAAGGCTCTATCGGAGCATCTTGACTGATAACAAGAGTCGTGCCAGCTGTAAGTCGTTGGGAAATGGTGGAGGGCGTCCCGTTCACTGCACGATAAGGTGGAACTGGGGACCGGCATCACCTGCAACGGGGCCCGCGAAACTGGGGTGTTCCGCCCACCACAGTCGGTTGTTGCCTTTTTTATCATTTTCGAGTCGGAATGACTGAACCAATTGAAGCTGTTGCTGGTCTTCGTGAACGCCTTGACCAGGTTCGCGAAAAGATTGAGGGTGGGGCCCGACGCTGCGGTCGCGAGCCCAAAGAGATTACTCTGGTGGCTGTTAGCAAGACTCAACCGGTCTCAGTTGTGAGAGAAGCGCTTGGTGTTGGCGTAACTGATGTTGGGGAGAATCGTGTTCAGGAAGCTGAGTCGAAAATTGCGGCCCTAGGGAACCAGCCGGCGCGCTGGCATCTGATCGGTCACCTACAGGCGAATAAAGCTCGCCGCGCAGTAAAGCTGTTTGACGTGGTTCACACGCTTGATTCAGTCTCCCTGGCCCATCGCCTGGATCGCTCTTGCGCCGAAGAAGACCGTAGTGAATTGCCGGTTCTGATTCAAGTTGATCTCGCCGGAGAAACGGCAAAATCGGGCGTGCTGGTGACCGGGTTACCTGAATTGGTAACGGCAGTGAATGAATGTTCGCGACTTCGCTTCCAGGGCTTAATGGGAATGAGTCATGATTACGAAGTGGCGATTGAAGAAGGCGCCACGATTGTTCGGGTGGGAACCGCAATCTTCGGTGAACGCATTACCTAACCCATGGTAGTTATCAATCTAGTGTGGCTCCTCATCTGGTACGCGATAGTCAGTGCGATTGTCGGCGTCATTCTACTGGTTCTCGCTCGAGTGGTAGTGAACTACGCCGACATGAATCCATTTAGTCGGACGGCTATTACTATTCGGCAATTCAGTGATCCCCTGGTGAATCCGGTGCGCCGCATTTTGATGTCTTATGGCCTTGACCAAAAGCTGGCGCCATTCGTGACCATCCTGATCGCTATTCTAATGGGCTGGTTGCTACTGGAGCTGGTGGGCTCGGTAGTATTTACAGTAGGCGGCGTCGTTACCAGTTTGCAGCGAGGAGCGCTGGTGTCGCTGGCAGGTTATGTACTCTTTGGTGTCCTGGCGGTGTATTCGATGCTGATCGTGATGCGGATTATCCTCGCCTGGGGAATGAGCTATGGAAACCGCCTGATGCGTTTTCTCGTTAGAGTAACTGAACCGATTCTTGGTCCCTTTCGCAGGGTAATTCCGCCACTGGGTATGTTCGATATATCTCCAATCATCGTCCTATTGATCCTGCAACTGTTTCAACGAGCCATCGCCGGAACTTTGATCGGCTAGGCAGCGGAGCCGGCATTTCCCTACAGTCATCCCCTACACCGAAAGCGGCGGTGCATTAGTTTTTAGGTGCAAGTGGTGCCCGGTGCCTCGCGTAGCGAGATTGTGGGCGAGCACAATGGCGCCTTGCGCGTGCGGTTGGTTACCGCCCCAGTCGATGGCGCCGCCAATGAAGCACTCATACGCATACCGGCGTTGGCTTAAGGTTTTGCACAGAGCGGTTCAGATTACCGCTGGCCATACTTCCAAGCTTAAACGGGTGAGCGTAACGGGTGCCGTCCTGGAGGCCTTAGCTGGTCTTAACCGAGTGCAGCAAGAGTTACGTTGACGGCGCGATTCAAGCGGGTGAATATTGGATAAATACTGAAAGTTGCAGGTCAGATTTCATTCGCCGGGTTCTATCATGGCCTCCGCGCGCTGGACCTTCCTTTAATCCGTGCCTGAGTCCTGTGATATATTCCCAACCTGCAAACCCATAGCACTAATTCCTGAAGGACCTATTTAAATGTCCGGACACTCGAAGTGGCATAGTATCAAGCACAAGAAGGGCGCGCTCGATGCGAAGCGCGGCAAATTATTTACAAAGTTTATCAAGGAAATAACTGTCGCGGCACGCTCCGGCGGCGGTGATCCGGACGGGAATGCACGTCTGCGGAAGGCCATCCTCGACGCCAAGGCCGGCAACATGCCTAACGATACAATCGATCGTGCAGTTCGTCGCGGCACTGGTGAAGAAGCAGGCGTTAACTACGAAGAGATCACGTACGAGGGTTACGGTCCGGGCGGCGTGGCCCTGCTTATTGAATCTGTGACTGACAATCGCAACCGCACAGTGGCCGAGATTCGACACATCTTTTCCAAGAACGGTGGCAACCTCGCCGCCGCTGGCGCAGTGAATTGGATGTTTGAAAAGAAAGGGTATATCGCGGTCGCCAGGAGCGCAAGATCGGAGGACGAGCTGTTCGAGATGATCACGGATGCGGGGGCCGAGGACCTTCGCACTGATGAAGACAATTTCGAAATCATTACCGCCCCTGGCGATTTCGACCGTGTGCTGGATACGATTAAGAGGTCCGGCATCGAACCGCAGGTGGCAGAGGTTGAAATGGTCCCGAAGGAGCACAAGAAACTAGAGGGGAATGAGGCCCGGCAGATGCTGAAGTTGATGGAAGCTCTGGAAGACCACGACGATGTACAGAAAGTCTCCGCGAATTTCGACATCAGCGAGGCCGACATGGCCGCTGTGTAGGGTGAGTGGCCTCGTCGCTGCTGAAAACCATTTTCCATTTCTCATTGAGCGCCGGTTTATCCCGGCGCTCAATGAGAAATGACATGGAAAATGACTAGGCTGCTACTACCGGTCACCACTACTTAGTCCGCCTAACTTAGGCCGGCTTCTTCCGCATCCGCGCCGCCCCCTCAGGCACCGTATCCGTCATCTTTGCCTCATGTTTCTCTTTGGCTCGAGCGCTCGGATTCTGCTGCTTGCGGGCCTCGACACTCTCTCGCATCCGCTGATTCTTCTTGTCCTTGTTTTGGCCGTCTTTCTTCCGTCGATCTTTGTCTGACATTGGTTCCTCCGTAGTATTAATCAGCTTTCTAACTCGACGCACCTCGGCGGCCGCCAACACTCGCACTATCTTCTTCAGCGCTATCGACCTCCGGGAGGTCACTGTTAGCTGGCCCCTGAATGACGTGGCCGTAAGCGTTGTAACGCGACCCATGGCACGGACAGTCCCAGGTACTCTCCAAAGTGTTCCAGCCGACAACGCAACCGAGATGGCGACAGATGGCTGAGCGCTCATGAACCGCGCCTGCCTCGTCCTTATAAACCGCTACTTTTGTCAGGCCGCGGCGAATGACCGCTCCTCGTCTCGGCTCAATTTCAGCAACGGAATCTACCTCGCCGGGCGTAACTAGACCGGTGTATTCCATGGCGACGTTCAAGTTTTCGCGGGCGAATTCAGGCAGCGCTCGCAGAGTCTTGCGAGAGGGCTCATACAAGTCGGCCCACTCATTCTCGCGCTCCATAATCAGATCGGTAATGAGGATGCCGGCAATCGTTCCGTGCGTCATTCCGTTTCCCGAATCGCCGGTGGCTATGAAGACGTTGGGTTCGTCCAGAGGATTGCGACCGATGAAAGCCAGCCCGTCTATCGGCTCGAGCACTTCACCCGACCAGCGATACTCAATACTCTCGATCATGGGAAACCGCGTACGCGTCCAACGTTCAAGAATCCCGAATCGCCTGTTGGCGTCATTTTCCTGTCCGGTCTTGTGGTCTTCCCCGCCGACAATCAGCAAGTCATAAGCGCCGGCTCCCGTCCCGATGGTTTCAATTCGCAGGTAGTGGTAAGGATCAGGTGTATCCCAGTAAAGCGCCTTGTTTACAGACCCTCGTGGCACGCGGGCACCGATTACATAAGTTTGATAAGCCGCTTGTTTTGTGTGAATGGCGACGAGATCGTTCACGGGCGAGTTCGTCGCGACAACTACCGCATCTGCCGTGACCACAGCTCCTCCGCTCGTTTCGATGACCGCACGGTCGCCGCCTTTTATTTTGCTGGCATGTGTTTGGGTGTGAATACTGCCGCCACTTTGCTTGATGGCTTGCGCGAGGCCGGCGAGGTATTTGAGCGGATGAAACTGGGCCTGACGCGGAAAGCGCAAGGCCAACCCGGTGTCATAGCTATCAATCGGTGCGCGCTCAACTTTTTCGAGTTTTAATCCCGCACGCAGCGCTGCTTCTAATTCTTCATCCAGAATCTTCTTCGCATCGCCTGGAGGAACAAACAGATAGCCGTCGAGTCGCTCAAACTCGCAATCGATCCTTTCGTTTTTGACGATACCTTCCAAGCGCTCGATTGCCGCTGTGTGACTCTCCGCCGCCAGGCGAGCGCCTTTCTCCCCGTGAAGACGTTCGAGTTCGAAGTAGCGATCATCGAGGGCGTTGACCAGGTGGGCCGTCGTTCGGCCAGTCATGCCACCACCAATGGGTCCATCGTCCAGGACGATGACAGACTTGCCCTCCTTTGATAGCAGATAAGCCGTAGTCATTCCCGCTATACCTGCCCCTACAATGCATACGTCGGCCCGGGCATCCTCAGTTAGCGGAGACTCTTCCATTAGCGGTCCGGTGTCCATCCACACCGAGACCGTTTGTTTCGTATCGTCTTCCATTGAATTGTCCTTTGCGCTAGTTGTTGATTGGGATCGTGATTTCCGTTCCGGCCGCTTTCTCTGAAGGCGACTTTAGTTTCATAACCTTCCTCGGCCAATAGGGTGCTCGGATTTTTAAAACGCGGTCGTATTAATGTAGCCTTACGGTACAAGTGTTTTCAGGCGTGTCCTTTTTTGAGCACGCAAGAGCTTGTTTAGCGCTAATGTATTTGTTTCCGAGATTGAGTCAGCAAAGAGGGTGCCGAGATGGGGGGATTGGATTCCCAGTATGAAAGCTGTGTGTTCTTGGCCGCCAGGTTTACTTCAAAGGAGAGCACACAAATTGCAGAACCTGGAGCGGAGAGTAGCGACCGGGTATGAAAGCCCTGCCCCTAAGCGCCAAAGGTGCTTAATGTGAGGCCTAGAGGGCAAAAGCCCTAGGTAGGGTCGATTAATTCTGAAGCGCTGAAGGCGCGAAATTAGGTTGTGTCGACCGAATACAGTATTGATTGCGCCGCTTCCATCATCATTACGCGCCTTCAGCGCTCAGAAGCGCTTATAAACCACCTGGTCCGATGGCCCAGGCTTTTACATTTCGTGCCTTTGGCGCTTAGAGCCTGAGTTTTGACCCAGCCTCTATTGCTCCGGTTTTGTGATGCCCGAGCCCGTACGACACTCTTTCAAATCGGGACACCCAGATGAGATTGGATTCCTCGCATGTCAGTTGCGATCCGATCGCGACCTGGGAATAAGAGAACAATGAGTTTACCTATCAAACCACCTTTTCCTCCCATGGAAGCTTTACTGGTGAAGGAGATTTCCACCGGTAAGAACTGGCAGTATGAACCCAAGTGGGACGGTTTCCGCTGCATCGCATTCCGCGACGGAAAAACTGTGGAGCTCCAATCGAAATCTGGTCAGTCCCTGAGACGTTACTTTCCGGAAATTGTTGAAGCAGTACTGAAGATCAAGGCCACACGTTTTGTTATCGATGGCGAGCTGATAATCACGATCAGAGGAGAACCTTCCTTTGACGACTTGTTGCAGAGAATCCACCCGGCAGCCAGCCGGGTGACAAAACTCTCGCGCGAAACACCGGCGCGACTGATTGTTTTTGATCTGTTGGTTGATGAACCCGGCACTGCGATATTTGAGGAGCCCCTTGTGAATCGTCGTCAAAAGCTTGAGCGCTTCGCGAAAAAGTATCTTCCCAAAAACGCTACGATCGAACTTTCACCAAAAACTCTGGACGCTTCCATGGCTTTCAATTGGCTTTCTGATTCCAGTGTCAGACTCGATGGGGTGATCGCGAAGAGACTTGACCTGTCTTACCGATCAGGTGAGCGGGACGGCATGCAAAAAGTTAAGAATTTGCGCACGGCTGATTGTGTAATCGGCGGCTTTCGCTATGCCTCCCGTGGCAAAGTTGCGGGATCGTTGCTCCTGGGGTTGTATGACGAAGACGGCTTGCTGCATCACGTAGGTTTTACATCCAGCTTTAGCGAGGCGGAAAAGAAAGAGCTAACGAAGAAGTTGGAAGCGCTGGTCAAGCCGCCCGGATTCACCGGCAATAAACCCGGAGGACCGAGTCGCTGGAGTACGAAGAAAACAAGCGAATGGGAGCCACTTGCAACAAAGCTTGTAGCTGAAGTTCAATATGATCACTTTACCGGCGGACGTTTCCGCCATGGAACCAGATTTCTGCGGTGGCGCCCAGATAAGAAACCGAAGCAATGCGGATTCGATCAATTGAAGTAACCTCGTTTTGCCACCTTGAGAAAAGCCTTCGGCTCACCGGAGACGTCCGTTTAAGTTCGGGCTCGGGCCGTCGTTAAGTCATTACAAAACCTACGGTAATTCCCCCTACAACTGCACGTTAACGAGTCACAGGTGACCAGCACTAGGACAAGTCTGCTGTCTCGAAAGACCCTTTACCTTCTGGAGCTGCGTGTTTATTGGTCTGGTATGCAGGTTGACTACCTAAACCGGTCGAGCAGCCGAAAAACAGAGGGAGCAAGGATTTTCGCGCGCCTCAAGGGAAACCAGATCACCCTAGATGGTGCTGAATTCTCGGCGACAATGGACACAAGCAAACGACGCTTGGCACACGCCAGTCTCTTTGGCATCGGTGCATTGGTGGGTCACTTTCGTTGTTCCGTGATAGTTGCTCATCCAGCCGACGAAATAATTGGCGCCGGGGGTTTGATTTCTAAGTTAAGTGACGTAACCGTCATTCACCTGACCGACGGCGCGCCGCGCAACACGCAAATTGTTCATGATGCCGGATTCGAAGGTCGTGAGGACTATGCTGAAGCGCGCCGGAGAGAATGCATCTCAGCGTTGGCACTTGCCAATGTGTCGCCGGACTGTGTACTCGAACTCGACATTGGTGACCACCAGGCGCCACACTTTTTGACGGACCTGTCAAAGAGACTCAGGACCCTGCTGCAACAATCCGCGCCGGACATAGTGCTGACACATCCGTATGAAGGTGGGCACCCGGATCACGATGCCGCTGCGTTTGCCACAAATGCTGCTGTGCGTTTATTGAAACGCCATGGTTTTAAGCCGCCCGCGCTTTTTGAAATGGCTTTGCATCCCGGGAGAGACGGAGAAATGAGAGTGCTCGATTTCCTTCCCAGCCCGGGTCGTGAGACAACAACCTTGATGCTCGACGACGAATCTCAGGAACTCAAACGTCGCATGTATGCGTGCTTCGCAACTCAGGGAGAGTCGCTAAAAGAAAACCCGCTCGGCCCGGAAAAGTTTCGTCGTCCCCCACCCTATGACTTTACCCTTCCGCCACAGCGTGGAAAATTAAGTTACGAAAACTTTGACAGGGAATTTACGGGCGAAGAATGGCAATTGCTGGCTCGCAAAGCATGGATGGATCTCTTCCCCGAAGAGGCAACGGCGCATTAGACTTAGACTTGGTTTCTCTCCTCAGATCTATTTCATAAGCAAGTCTTCCTTGATCAACGCCTTGTTAATTGCGAATGCCGCTTCCGCCCCTTCCGCGGCCGCTACAATCACCAGTTGAACGGCTCTGGAAGCGTCTCCGGCCACAAAGAGACCGGGCACCTTCGTCATCTCATACTCCCCAGTGCGAACAGCACCGCGTTCCGTAAACTCGCAGCCGAGTTTCGCAGCTAAATCACATCTCTGGTCCTGGCCGGTGTTAAAGAACATGCCCCGTCGCGGAATTGCGTCGCCATTGACAAAGATAATCCGTTCGAGCTGTCCGTCGGAACCTTCCAGACGGGAAATACGTTCCTCCCGCACTGCGATGTTAAGCTCGGCGAGTTGGTCGCGATCATCGGCTGAGAATGTTGCCGGGCCATCGGTGCAAACAACGAGATCTCTGCTCCATCCGGTGAGCTCCAGGGCCAGACCGGAACCACGGTCTTCACGTCCGTAGATTGCAATCGGCTGATCGCGCAGCTCCCAACCATCGCAGTAAGGACAATGGAAAACGCTGCGACCATACAATGACTTCAACCCGTCGATATCGGGAAGGCGATCGACCACGCCGGTAGCCAGCAATAGTTTCCGCGAAGAAACTACCTCATCGTTGATAGTGATTTCGAATCCGTTTTCAACACAGCGGGTGTTTGTTACTTCATCGGCACGCAGGTGGACGGTCGGGTAGGGGCGTAGCTGCTCGCGTCCAATCCGCAGCAGCTCGGCCGGCTCAATACCGTCGCGAGTAAGATAACCGTGAAGAGCGCGGGATGCGGCGTTACGATGGTGTCCTGCGTCACACACGAGAACGTTTCGGCGGCAGCGTCCCAAGATAAGTGCCGCGCTGAGACCAGCAGGTCCACCACCGACGATAATGACGTCAAAGATAGTATTCATAACAATCCTTCTAACGACCAGTCTGTGCAAAACTTGACCTCATTACGCTGAAGGCGTTCGCAAATTGGAGCCCAGGGTTGCCTCAACCCTGGGACTCCGGCTTTCTCGATAACATCTAACTCTGAAAGAGTTCGCGAGACGGCCGTTGGCAGCGCCTTAGCGAACACCTTTGGCGTTACCATTCTTAGGGGCTGTGCGTTGACTCAGGGTTGAAGCAACCCTGGGCTCCAATTTGCGAACGCTTTCAGCGTAATTGCAAAATCGAGCTTTGAACAGTTGGGTTTGACACAATCTCTTAAGTGCTGGGCTACTAACTGTCTTCCGCTAGTGTCCTGTCTCTAAAGTGCGTCGACAAAAGCGCCGTCAAATTAATCGCTGAGCCTGCGAAGCAGGCGGCAGCATAAAGCCTGGGGCGCGAGCCCCAGGAAAGCCAGAGCCAGAAAGCA
>JAIVJP010000229.1 GCA_020199975.1 Acidobacteriota bacterium | reverse complement strand
TATTTTTCTCGACCGCGATGGAGTGGTACGCTACTTCGGCAATGAACTGCCGGAAGATTATCCATCACGGTTGGCGGCTTTAATCGAACAGAAAGGATAAGCGCGGCGCGGCTTAGATCGGTTACCAAGGAAATAATTCTTGGGAGGCGTGTTTATGCCAAAACTACTAATCACTGGCACGCATGGGACAGATGATCCGACGCGGGCAACTATGCCTTTCCATCTTACCAAGGGAGCCAAAGAAGCAGATTTCGACATGTCCATAGTCCTGGCCAATGACTCGCCGCTCATCATCAAGGACGCGGTGCGCGAGAGCATTCTCGGTGTAGGCACACCGCATTGAAAGACCTGTTTCAATTTGCCGTTGAGAACCAGGTTCGTTTGTACGTTTGAGGGGGATGCCCGAAGGCCCGTGGGGTCTCCCGATGCGGATCTTGAGGGTAAGAACGCCGAGTTTATAGACCCGAAGCGATACGCGCAGCTTGTCTTCGAGAGCATAAGAATCTTACGATCTAAGGCCCAACCAGGAAGCAGGTCCAAAACCGAAATGGGACGGACTCGCTAAAGGACCGTCCCGCCTCATCAGCGAAATGACCGTTGTCATCGTTTAGACTTTCTGCATTTCTTTGCCGCAACAGCAGCGCGGATTCAGATCACCGCCTTTTCCCGGCGCGGCGCCCTTTGTCACTTCGATCTCGCAACCGCATTCCGGGTCAGGACAGCGATAGCGTTCTCCTTCTTTCAACGACATGACGTTCCCCCTTTCTTTTTTTTGTTTTTCAACCTACGTTTAGTTTTCAGCTTACAGCGGAACACAACACCGGCAGCGCGTAGAGAGGACTTGTCAATGCCAGGCACCGTGCAACAGTCCCGCCAGCTTTCCGTCAAGAGCGATTGCTGGCAGCCTGAGTGCGCCGTACTTTGCGGCTTTTCGCTGCCACATCGCTGTTGTGCATATCCAACACCTCTATCTTGCACGAAGGGCACGCGATGCTGCGCACCATTTTGATCGCCTTCTCGCACTCAGGGAAGCCGGCGCTAAAGATTTCGATTTTACGCCGCTCGTAGTAGCGAATCGTCTCGAGGTTCACGCCGCTGCGCTTCGCCAGTCGAACTATCGTCAGCTCGTTCATTGATTTTTCAATTCAAAAGCAGTTTACACCCTGTAGGCGGGTACAGAGTCAAGTGGCTGGAGAACCGCGCTCTATATGCCTTGACCCGAAGGACGTGCCCGCCCTTATACCATGTAACTCAGGTCCGAAGCGCTCGTCGGATAGGCATAAATCATTGTTTTCAGGTCTTCTGCTTTAAGTCCCGACCGGATAGCAAGGGCTAAAATGTTAATGACCTCGTCGGCATGTAGGCCCAACAGATGCGCGCCGAGAATCCGACCGCTACCCTCTTCAACAACGACTTTGAAACCCGAGTGTTTCAGGGCCACTCTCCGAGACGAATACCAGCCGGCAGTATCTTCGTGATTCACTTTGAATTTCAAGCCCTGCTTTCTTGCCGCTTCTTCCCGCAATCCCACCGAGGCCAGAGGCGGTATAGTGAAGACGACCGTAGGGACTCCTGCATAATTGGGCTTGCGATGATTACCAGTCAGCATATTGCTGGCGACGACGTGGCCTTCCATACTTGCCACTGGCGTCAGCGGCAGCCCGCTACTTGTTGCGGCATCGCCAGCAGCATAGACCGTCGGGTTCGAGACGCTCTGGAGATATTCGTTGACTGAAATTCCTTTCCGCTCACGCTTAATGCTTGCCGTTTCCAGATCCATATTATCAATGTCCGGTACGCGCCCCGCGCCATGAACAACAACGTCCGCCTCAAACGTTTGCTCGCCATTCCGGTCAGAAGCCTTCACAGCAAAATAATCGCCATCTTTCTCAATGCCCTTAATGGAAGTGTTCACGCGAACATCCACGCCAAGCTCACGTGTGGCTTGTACTAATTGTTCGACGAGCTCGGCATCGAAACCTTCCAAAGGACGAATGCCTCGATGAAGGATCGTTACTTCTGCTCCGGCCCGCGCGGCGACGTGCGCGAACTCAAATGAGATGTAGCCGCCACCAACGAAAATGATTCGTTGTGGTAATTGCTC
>JAIVJP010000508.1 GCA_020199975.1 Acidobacteriota bacterium | reverse complement strand
TTTGTCGACCGTTGGTCTCGCCGGACGGTGATGATTGTTTCCGACGTCGCACGGATCCTTGTCGCTTTGAGTATGCTGCTGGTGCGCCGGCCTGAGGATCTTTGGATCGCCTATGCCTCGACTGTGATGCTGTCTGTCTTCGGCGCTTTTTTCGAAGCCGCCAAGAACGCCGCAATCCCCAACATCACGGGTGAACGCGATCTGTTGGCCGGAAATGCGTTGATGTTTTCGTCGCGGTTCTTGCTGATGGCTTTTGGCGCCGCTCTCGGTGGCTGGACTGCAGCGAGCGTTGGCTACCAGGCGGCCTTTGTCGTCAACGCCATATCCTTTGCTGTTTCGGCTTACTCAATTTGGCTGATTCCTGATCGCGAAACAAGACACTCTGAAGTGACACAAGCGGCAAGGCCCGAGATGCGTCGGTCCAGTTACTGGTCAGATATTCGGGAAGGCTGGTTATACATTCTGAGCCAGGCACCGGTCGCGGCAATCTTGGGGATCAACATCCTCTGGGCCACCGGTGGTGGAGCGATCAATCTGATCTCAGATCGCCTGGGCGGGCTTGTGTTCGCGGGCGAGCGGGGAATCAGTGGTGACGGAGCGGTGGCAACACTCTATTTCGCAGCGGGCGTGGGATTGTTTCTAGGAATGATGCTCGCACGGCGCGTTGGGGCTTACCTAGAGGTCGCCGGGCAGACGGCGAGTTTCATTGGATGGGCTTTGGTCGTGCAGGGCCTGATCTTCGCGCTGATTGGGGTGATGCCAACTCTCTGGCTTGCCTGTCTCCTGCTTTTCATCTCGCGTATCCTGCTGGCTGCGGAGTTTGCGGTCCAGGAAACTCTGTTGATGCGCCTGGTGCCCGACAACCTGCGCGGGCGCGTATCGACTACAGATCGCGCGACCGAATTACTCGTTTGGAGTCTCTCTACCGCAGTTGCCGGTTGGTCGCTTCGAGCCATTGGTTTGGTTGGCGCTCTTCGCTTCGCGTCGACTGCGGCTCCCGCGAAAAGTTGAGCCCGGGCGAGACTCTGGTTAAATCGAGCGTGGTGGCTGTTCCCTGAGAGCTCCCCTGAAAGCGGTAAGCACTATTGGCAACTGGTTAGTTTCGCCGGAGGCGCGTGGAGAAAGTGTGGACAGGGAAGATGGAATCAGTCGTAAACAGCGTGACTCAGGGCTTGGTTTCAGGCCTCAGCTCGGGAATGAATAAGCCTGCGGATACGATCCGCGAAGAGCACATCGATCTTCTTAGGTTCGATGACCGCGGTAACTTCTCCCGGTCCCCACATGGGATGGATCATTACCTGGCCCGTGCGATAGGTGCGGGACATGTCATAAGGTTCACTTTGGACTGACTTGGAGCGGGATCCTGTCAGCTTCGTACCACTAGAAAAAGAACTGCGAGTGCCACATTTCGGGCAAGTCACGCGTGAGATCAACCCGCGCTTGGTAACAGAAGCGACTACGTGGCCGCGCTCTTCGCCGCATACCGCACATAATTTCTCTACGCGATCCCCTATCGCGTAAGTCGGTTTTTCCATAAGCCCCCTTTTAAAAACAGCAGTAAATGGTAAACAGCGATTCGTAATTCATTTCAAGGGATTGGAAATTGCCCACCCACCAGCCCTTAACACTTTCGACACTCCTACCTGCCGCCTAACCTCTTTTAAAATACGCTCTTATCCCGCTTACACAACTATTACAAACGCCATGGTCCTAACTTGCTACGATGGCTTTGGTGGTTTGCATCGAATGATTGCGACCAAACTTTTGCGACTGGAGTCAGTCATGAGCACAACTATAAGAACCATGAACAAGACCGATAATCGGATAGGTAATCTTCAGCAGCAGGAAAGCATCAACTGGATAACTGCAAGCTTCATGATTATCTTTCATCTGGGAGCAATAGCAGCACTCTTCATGTTTAGTTGGCCGGCATTGGTGGCAACCCTCGTGCTGTGGTGGGTGTCCGGAAGCCTGGGCATTGGCATGGGCTTTCACCGGCTACTTACCCATCGGGGCTTTAAGACCCCGAAAGCAGTCGAGTACTTTTTGACCTTCTGTGGGGCACTTGCCCTGGAAGGCGGGGCCATCCACTGGGTAGTCACGCATCGCATTCATCATGCCCACACCGATGTCTCCGGTGATCCACACACACCGCGCGATGGACGTTGGTGGGCCCACATGGGCTGGATTCTCCGCGGCACCGCACAACAGCATGAGAAGAGCGTAATGCAGCGCTATGCGCCCGACCTGATGAAAGACCCTGTCCACGTTTGGATGAATAACTTGTATTTTGTACCTCTAATTATCGCCGGCGTTGTTCTGCTCGCCTTCGGCGGCTGGTCGGCATTGTTTTGGGGCGTCTTCTTGCGTGTTACCGTGGGTCTCCATTTCACCTGGCTGGTAAACTCTGCAACTCATCTCTGGGGTAGCCGACGCTTTGCCACGCATGATGATTCAACTAATAGCTGGTGGGTGGCGCTGCTTTCTTTTGGTGAGGGCTGGCACAACAATCATCACGCTCATCCGCGTGCCGCCAGGCACGGCTTAACCTGGTATGAGATTGATATCAACTGGTATGGCATTCGAGTATTGCAGTTCCTTGGTCTGGCAAAAGGAATCAGGCTCATCAGCAAAGAACAGATAGCCGCGACCAGGAATCTCGGGCTTAAAGAGTTGAAGAAAGCTGCGTAGAGGCAGTAGCGAGACGGCAGACGGCAGTAGGCGGAACATCATCTGCTTACTGCCTTTATCATTTTCCCTGCCTCCTGCACCTGCCGTCTGCCTCCTGCATTTCTGCTTCTGCCTACTGCTTTCCGCCCACTGGCCTTACAATGGGCCCATGGCTGTGAGGGGACGGGGCAAATCAATAGCCTTCTTCACAACTTTAGGCGCTTGTCTGGTGGCGCTGGCGACTGCTCTCAATGTGGGCTGGATTCTGCTCAACTGGCGGCAAGTCGCGCTCCTGGTCTTAGGCATCATCTTCTTCACGATGATCATTGTGGGCCTGGTTCTTAACACCACCTTTCTGATACGTGAGATCAGACGTAATGAGCAGCACGATGCCTTTATCAATGCTGTAACTCACGAGCTCAAGACGCCACTGGCTTCCATCCGCCTCTACCTGGAAACCCTGAAAACGCGGAAGCTGGACGAGATACAGCGAGAAAACTTTTACGAGATCATGCTCGCCGATAGCGACCGGCTCCTGCACACTGTCGAGCAGGTCTTGCGGGCCGGACAAGCAGGACACAAGCGGCGCCGCCTTAGCCCGACGATTATTGACTTTGGAGATATGGTGCGCGAGTGTCTGGAGCTGACGCGGGTGCGACATAACCTGCCGCCCGAGTCACTAAGGCTTAACGAATCAATGAACCTGCGGCATTGGTATCCCGCGCGCGCAATTGAAACGGATCTTCAAACGTTTCTACCGAGCTCCAGGACTGTTCATGGTCCGTGTTAAAGGAACGGGTCTGGGCCTTTTTATCGTGCGCTCCATCGTGGAACGACATGGCGGCCGGGTTTTCGCAGAAAGCGCAGGGGTGGGCCAGGGCAGCACTTTTACGATTCAACTTCCGAGAACATGATGCATGAGTAGTGTACTGGTCGTTGAGGATGAGCAACACCTGGCGGACGGGTTGCGCTTTAACCTGGAGGCCGAAGGGTACACAGTGAACACGGTCAGCGACGGCGAAGCGGCACTCTCGCTTTTGTTGGAGAAAGGGCAGCCCTTCGACGCTGTAGTGCTGGACGTGATGCTACCAGGTAAGGATGGCTTTACGGTGGCCTCCGAGCTGCGGGCGTCGGGACAGTTTGTTCCTGTGCTGATGCTCACGGCGCGTGGGCGTCCCGACGATGTGCTGCGCGGTTTTGAATCCGGAGCCGACGACTACCTTCCCAAACCATTTGAACTCTCCGTATTCATGGCGCGCCTCAACGCGCTGCTGCGCCGGCGCGAATGGTTTCAGAAGGACCACGCCGAAACGGATCGCCATCCGAGTGAGCCCGTTACAGACGAGGTTGGCAGTGGGCCTGCCGAGGAGGTGTTTGCGATTGACGGTAAAACTATCGACCTCGGGGCTCTGGAGCTGCGCACTCGCCATCAAACGGTGCGGTTGACTCTAATGGAAGTTCAGTTGTTGCGCTATCTGATCCGGCACGAAGGCAAGGTGGTTTCGCGCAAGGCGATTCTGGGAGACGTTTGGGGCGTGCACGAAGATACCGACACGCGGGCTATCGACAACTTCATCGTCCGCCTGCGAAAGTATCTCGAAGACGAGCCCTCCCGACCGCGCCATTTGCTGACTGTGAGAGGTGTTGGTTACCGCTTCGTTGCCGGTTCGCGCTAATGAGAGACTGCGATCCGGTGGCCTGAGTCCCAACCAGCATCCTATTTTGTGGCGACTTCAAACAAATGGGCAAAATCATCTGAGCTCCGATGAAACCACAACATGAAGACAAAGGAAATCTCGCCTGACGAATTCAAAACTAAGATTATGGTGTCTACCGGCTACCAACGACTTCGGGCGTTATTGACGTGGGCGGACAGTCAGAAAAAGACTGAGACCTCCACGATTGATGAGCAACAGCGCTGGCCTTCTTCCAGCCCGCTGGATTGCATCCTGTAAATCCGCAATCGAGCGCACCTGTAGACGGTTCACTTCCTCGATTATATCGTTCTCTCGAACCCCCGCTTCGGCCGCCGAGCCTACAGGATCAACATCCGTAACAACCAACCCTTGAGCACTGGTTGGTAAGTTTAGACGCGCGGCCAGCGCCGGTGTGAGCGGCTCGAGGCGGACTCCGAGTTTGCCGGGGTCACTTCCACCGCTGGCACTATCGTCTCCCGCTGCCCTGCTTCTATCTGCGGGCAGTTCGCCCAGCGTGACTCGCAACTGCTGCTCGCGATTGTCACGCGAGATCATCAAGGTCACCTCCGTGCCCGGTTGCGCACGCTTGGACGGCGCTAACCAGCGCGCCGCGCACCTCCGACAGACCGAGGCTGGACGCAAGATCAGAAGTGACGGGTTGAATCGTGACGCCGACCATTGGTCGCGCGTCCAACCCGGAGCTTCCGCCAAAAAGCAGTACTCGTCTCTCGTCTCGTAAACCGTCTGGATGATTGGTATTGCAGTCAAAAACCGTAAGAAACCTCACCAAAGGCGGTTGAAGCTTTGTCGCCGGTGAGGATGATGGCGCTGTCGCTATCGGTAATTGCGGAGTGTTGTCGACTTGCAGGTCGCCACTTCGTCAATGTTTAAGAGAATTGCCTGCCGTAATAATCGAGGCCCGCACGCCCTGCAGATCCGAAAAATCTTTGGTGTAGATTGCGTCGACTTTTCGGATCTGAGCCACGGTGTCCACCAGTTCCTCAGTTGAGATGAAACCGTTCTCGGTTTGGGCGACAGCCCAGAGCGGAATGTGAGAGGCTGTTCGCAGCAGGTCTTCGACAAACCCCAGATACTGCTGTTTACTCTGCACTGGAGCTCCAAGCTTGCCTGCTTGCTGCTGCTTAAAGTCGTTCCAAAAATCATCACCGCCACGCAGCCATTCTTCCCGCCAACCGGAAAGCGTTTCTCGAGACGGCTCCGACTGCAAGACCGGAGAAGGCAACCTGAGGAACAGCAAGTCGGTATGTTGGCGCTCGGCGACAAACATGCGCACATCCTGATTAGTGCTTCGGTTGCGCAGTGAATTGTCATAAGGTGATGGAAGCACCTGAGTCAGTTGCCGGAAGACCTTCGATAGACAGAGAGGTTGGCGCAAGACGCGGGTATCCTTATCAAACGACAGTGCGTAGTCGCCAACCATCATTCCCAAGGTCAAAGCGGTGGCCCGCTTGTATTCCGAATCGAGCCGCTCCGCATTGAAGCGCACGTTGTCCAGCCACCAGGCATCGCACTCATTAAACCACTTTGCCAAGGCGGGATTATCCGGCCTGTCGCGAGGCACGTAGGCATCGTGCAGCGCAATCGACAGGTCACTCTCAGTTAAGCGCTCCGCAAAGTTTTCTACGAGTGCGGTCGCTTTTGTGAACGACCAGATCATGGGATCGTTTGCGGCCACGCGAACTTTCCAGCGCTTCAATTGGACCGAGAGGTGTGGCTCGCCAGTGAAGGGAAGGGCGGCCGAGGTGAATCTTAGGCGCCGCAGCACGCCCAATTCAAAGGCCAGCCAGCCGTTGGAAAAACTTCCATTGTCGTTTAATGCCATGGCACTGTTACATCGGATCTCCAGCTCACTTCTGGAAGAACATTGAGGGACCTTGTTTTAGTCAGGGGCTCTGTATTTTGCACCTTCGACGGTCAACTCCAACTCCCTCAGACGGTCGAGCGACAGAAACAGACTGACGACCCGCGGATCGAACTCTATCCCCGCCCACTCGATTATCTGTTTTCGCGCCTGCACGGCGGTCAGGGCCGGACGAAACGGACGCCCATCGGTTAATGCCGCGTAGGAATCGGCAATACGCAGAATTCGGGCGGCCAGGGGAATCTCCTCGCCCCTGAGAGCATCGGGATAGCCGCAACCATTCCACCATTCATGGTGCCAGCGGACCAGCAACTGCGCGGCGCGACTTGCTCCGGTCCGCGAAGCTTCTTGCTCGCCAATTACCGGATGTCTTTCCAGGTCAATTCGTTCTTCTTCGGTTAGTGCTCCGGGTCGCCCAATATAGTCTCGTTGCATCGCCGTCTCACCCAGGTCGTGCAGCAAGGCAGCGATGCGCAATGATCTGCAGTCTTCAGCCGCCATATGGAGCAGCTTCGCGATCTCGTCCGCGATAGCCGCAATAAGAACGGCATGGGGGTTTTGATACCTTTCAAAATGATCGCTGGCGGCGGCTAACTGCAAAAATGCTTCGCTCGCGGCTGTTTTATTAATGGTTGGTTTTGCGGCCCCCTGGGTTTTTCGGTTCGAGGGACATTGCGAGCTCGAGCTCTCCTTTGGCCAGCTAGAAACGCCATAAGGGATGCGTGCGGGTTTCGCGAAGCATCATAGCGCACGAATCAGGAAAAAAAGAAGTATGGCTTTGACACTGGTCAGATGGCGCTCTATATTGGTGACCCCAATCAATTTTAAGTCATCGGCGCCCCAGATCGTTAGCCTCAGTGGATAACGACACGTTGGAAATGTTATGGGTCAAGTACTCAGTAACAACCATATTCAGACCGAGACCACGCAACGTGATGAGGCTGCGAGCGAGTCGGCACTGAAGTCCGATGCCCATCAAAGAGTCGAGCACCTAATCGAACAGTTAAAGTTGCGAAGCGCTGAACTGGAAGATGCCAACCGTGAGCTGCGCCGCATTTCACATTATCGTTCCCTGTTCCTGGCGCGTATGTCGCACGAGCTGCGTACACCGCTGACATCAATTCTTGGTTTCAGCGAGATTCTGCTCGAGCAGGAAGAGTTAACTGCTACGCAAAGCCGGTTTTGTAAGAAGATTCAGGATTCGGGATTTCAACTTCAAACTAGTCTGAATCACCTACTAGACCTTTCGCGGTTGGAAGGGGAGCAGCCAGAGCTCTTTCTACAGGAGTTTTCATTGCGCGAGGTGCTGCGCGAGTCGTGTGCGGCCGTGGCTCGCCCTGCTCAGATGAACCAGGTGCGACTCGAATATGATGTCGCGCCTGAGGTTACGAAACTGGTATCAGACCAGGGAAAGCTGCGCCAGATTCTCTACAATTTTCTCGGTTGGGCGGTGAGCCGGAGTAACTCGGGACAGCAAGTTAGTGTTTACGCGGATTTGATTGATGCGAGGCTTCCATCCCAGCGGGGCTACCCCGCTGGGGACCCTGGGTTGATCCGGATCCGGATAGACGATAGCGGCGAGCATGTGGCGGATCTGTCGCGCGTGTTTGATCCGGAAGGACCTTCAGGCGGACGTGAGGCAACCGTGAATGAGCTTGGCATAATTATCAGTCATCGTCTGATTGATCTGATTAGTGGCAACGTAACGCTGCAGAATCGCGACGCTGGCGGCTTGCGGGTACTCATTCAGTTACCGGCATCTCCCATGAAGGAATAGCAGAGGTGCATGGAAGAAATCGACATCCGGGAATGCGTGACGATTGAGGAGCTCGATCAGTGTGTAAGATTGCAGCGTGAAGTCTTCGGACTCCCCGATCTTGAAATTTCACCGCGCCGTCATTTGATTGTGTCGCGTCAGGCCGGCGGCTGGACCCTAGCGGCCTTTACGAACCACTCCCGCGACCGCGTTGTCGGCTTCGTACATCATCTGGTGGCCATACGGAGCGAGGATGAAATCATTGGCTACTCGCATATGATGGCCGTCCATAAGGATTATCAAAATCTGGGACTCGGGGCGCGGCTGAAGTGGGCGCAGCGGGAGCGCGCGCTTGCCGAAGGCCGGCGCTTTATTAAGTGGACGTGGGAGCCAATGCAGGCCCGCAACGCGCATTTCAATCTAAACCGTCTCGGCGTGGTCGTGCGGACGTATGGGGAGAACTTTTACGGTACCGACTATGTGACGGATCCCGAGCAGCAGTCTCCCGCGGCTAAAGGACTTCCCAGCGACCGTCTCTTTGCTGGATGGGAGCTTTCCTCGCCACGGGTCGTTGAACTAGCCGGCGGGGGCGAGCCTGCCCCTCCACCTGCGCCGGTTGCCGCAATTGAGATTCCCGCAGACTGGACCGGCCTAATCAAACGAGATGTGAAACTGGCGAAACAGGAACAGTTGAGGGTGCGACGAGAATTTGAGCAAGCTTTCTCAGCGGGACTTGTATGCGCTGGATTCGAGCGTTCAGCCACACACCCCCGGTACCTGCTCTACAACGAGGCTGTGTGAAAACCCAAAGTAAACTACGGTAATTCGCAGGAAGGGGAACCATTTTCCATTTTCCATTTTCCATTTCATTAGCCATTTGCACCTTCATTGGTCATCTCCATTTGTTGCGGATCATAAACGACAAGAAGATTCCGCTGACTA
>JAIVJP010000228.1 GCA_020199975.1 Acidobacteriota bacterium | reverse complement strand
CCTCTGTCTGACCGGGCTATTCGATGGGTAGCGTTCTTCTTTATCCCCCATTTCTTATTTGGCCGTGCGCCCATGACAAAGATAAGGGTTGAGCCATTGGCAATATCAGCATGTTGAATAAACGGCTTCTTTAACGGTTCTCCATTTAGTGTCGCAGACTGAATATATTTGTTCTTTGGTGATTGATTTTTCGCAATGACCGTAAAAGTCCCTTTCTTGTACGGCTTATCCAACATAATGGTGGCCTTTTCAAAGAGAGGGCTGCCTATGGCGTAAACCGGAGTGCCTGGCGTTACGGGATAGAATCCCATTGCGCTGAAAATATACCAGGCAGACATTTGTCCACAGTCATCATTGCCGCTCAAACCATCCGGTGAGTTGTGGTACTGCGAGGCCATCGTCTCTCTCACTTTTTCCTGTGTCTTCCATGGCTGCCCGCAATAGTCATAGAGATAGGTGTAATGATGGCCCGGTTCGTTATCATGGCGGTAGTGACCGCCAGAGAAATTTTCATCCAGCTTGGCAGCGAATTTCTGCTCCCCGCCCATTAAAGCGATCATGCCCGGAATATCCTGCATTTCGCAGAACAAGTAGGTCCACGGACTGCCTTCAGTAAATCCAGGCTTTCTATCTTCGCGCGAAGCCCAACTCTCCTCGTCCCAGCTTCCGTCTGCCTTCTTTGGTCTCATGAAGCCCTGGGACGGGTCGTACAGATTCTTATAATTCCGGCTTCTCTTCATGAACATCTCGTGGTCGTCCTTCTTACCCACTGCTTTAGCGAGTTGAGCGACGCAGAAGTCATCGTAGGCGAACTCAAGCGTGCGAGAAACAGACTCGTCCGTCTTATCTTGCGGAACAAAACCGAGAGATTTGTACCAGCTTAAGCCTCCTCTGGCTTCAAATGCCGTCCAGGGCGCGCGATCAATCCACCTGTTGTTGGTATCTCCATCAGGCGGTGTCATGGCATTTTTGTATGTTGCTGCATAAGCCTTGTTTAGATCGAAACCTCTGAATCCTTTCACGTAGGCATCAGCAATGACGCTATCAGCGTGGGTGCCGATCATGATGTTGGAATAGGTGGGATTGGGCCACTTCGGCATCCAGCCGCCCTCATCATACATTTGCAGTAAAGAAGTAATCATGTCTGGCACCCGCTCAGGTTGGATCAATAAAAGTAGCGGGTGCTCCGCCCTGAACGTATCCCACAGCGAATAGTCGTTGTAAGAGACGCCGTTGTGTACACGGTCATCGAAGGCGCTGTAATAGCGGCCATATTCCGAGAAGATTCTGGGGAATAATAGAGAGTGGTACATCGCGGTGTAGAAGTTGACACGATCATCTTTCGAGCCACCTTGTATCTTGATCTTGCCGAGCCCTTCATTCCAAATACGCCGGCCTTCTATCTTCACTCGGTCGAAATCCCAATCGGGAATCTCTCTTTTCAAGTTATCTCTGGCCTGGTCAAGGCTGATGAACGATGTACCAATTTTGACATCTATTACCTCTCCTTGTGTCGTAGGAAAAGTTGCATAACCGCCCATCCGATGGCCACTCTGTTGACTATTCCCAGGGTGAATAGCTTCCTCGTCCCAGGTGCCAAAGGACGCAAAGGGTTTGCTGAACTGAACCACAAAATACCCTTTGAAGTTAGGCAGTGGCGGCCCCAACTCCGCGGACATCCGGTCAGGGTTGTAGCCAACGATTTCCTGATCTTTGGCACTGATTTTAATAAAACCTTTGAATTGCTTGGAACGAATGGCAGTGACGACGATATGGGAAGTCTCTGCAGCGGGAAACGTAAACTTCAAGAACCCAGCGCGAGTCGTGGCGGTCAACTCCGCTTTGAGCGGTTTGCCCTCGTTGTCCATCTTGACGGAATAGTAGTTAGGCGCGGAGATTTCATCGTGATGGTTGTAGGGCAATTTCCTCGAGGTCTTCAACTCTCCGCTGGATGGCATCAAACTGACATAGCCATAGTCGCCCATCCAGATCGCAGGCTGATGAGTCCCAAGAAAACCTTCTATCGTCGAGTCGCTATAATTGTACGGGCAAACGCTTATTTTATTTTCCCGGGTCACGGCCGTCCAATGTGTCATGCCGAAGGGGGTGGCGACAC
>JAIVJP010000227.1 GCA_020199975.1 Acidobacteriota bacterium | reverse complement strand
GAATGAGTGTTAGCCCATATTCCAAGGAAGTTCACCGCGACATCGATCGCGAGGGGTGCTGCCGCGGTGAAAAGCCATTTGCGCGGCGGCGCCTCGATCTGCCGCAACGAGCGCACTAATGGATATACAACCGTCGCCAGGGTAAAGCCGGCATAGATACCGGTGCAACGAGCGCAGACCGAAAAGGGGTGTGCGGCAATGAAGAACGATCGCTCCGGAAGTTGATGGCAAACGTAGCTGAACGCACCATAGATCGCCTGGCCCAAAAACGTGTTTCCTGACTTTAGCGCTAGCCGGGCCCCAATAATCAGTGACATTACTGCCACCGAGCCCGCCGCCACCATCAACCACATTATCAGTGGACGACGAAGCGAGCCGGTTTGCTCTACGTAATGTGTTGGGTGGGGCATTTTGTAATTTTGGTCTTTGGTCTTTGGTCTTTGCACGAGCCTTAGCTTGCTGAGTTTCCAGGAACGCAAACTAAAGGAACCTCTGATCAAGTACCGCGAAGCGGTAGGGCTGCTCAGAATCTCGTGTTCAGAGAGCTTCCTAAAGTTTGTACTCTAAACTGCTTGAGTGAAATCCGATCAAGAAACCGACTGATCTTCTTTACAAAGACCTAAGACCAAAGACCCAAGACCAAAATCTCAGATGGTAGAAAAAGGCTAGAATCTGATTACCGTATCTGGTCCGCCTTCAATATGCAGCGTATCCACAAACCGAATATGTCGCGACTCGGTAGTCATCACGACAGAATGCGTACGCTTGCCGGTGCCAAAGAACCGGACGCCTTTCAACAGGGCTCCATCAGTGACACCCGTGGCGGCGAAAATAATCTTTCGGCCAGGCGCCAGATCGTTGGTATCGTAAATCTTGTTCGCATCCGTTATGCCCATCGACTGTAGACGCGCTATCACTTCTTCCCTGGGTGGCACCTTGTTTTTGTCGACGCCCAGACGCTCCGGATCGAAAATCAGTCGCGCCTGTATTTCGCCATTCAAGCACTTCATTGCCGCCGCCGTAATTACGCCCTCCGGCGCGCCGCCAATGCCCACCAATGCGTGAATGTTCGTTCCCGCAACCGCCGCTGAGATTCCTGCAGAAAGATCGCCGTCACCGATCAGGCGAATGCGCGCTCCGGCCTCGCGAACATCGGCAATCAGTTTCTGATGTCGAGTACGATCGAGAACAATCACGGTCAAGTCTTCAACGTCGCGTCCTAAGCGGCGGGCAATGTTCTTAAGATTATCTTTGACAGGTGCGTCCAGATCCACCACGCCACGCGAGGAAGGACCCACAACAATCTTGTCCATGTAAAGGTCGGGCGCATTGAGTAGCCCGCCTCGCTCAGCTGCCGCCAACACGGCAATGGCATTGTTGGCGCCGAGCGCGCAAAGGTTTGTGCCCTCGAGCGGGTCAACCGCAATGTCTACCTCCGGACAGGATTCGGCCAGATCCTCACCCACACCGAAGCCACCTCCAACTTCTTCCCCGATATAAAGCATGGGAGCTTCGTCGCGCTCGCCTTCGCCGATCACAATTCGTCCGCGCATCGGCACCGTGTCCATAACTTCGCGCATCGCTTCAACCGCCACGTGGTCAGAATACTTGCGGTCGCCCTGGCCCATCGTGCGCGCTGCGGCAATTGCTGCTGCTTCGCATACGCGCAAGAAATCCAGAGACAGCTCGCGCTCTGTCTTTAACTCGTCGCCCATCTCTTTAAGGTCTCCTGAATTCGGAAGTTTGCCTGCGAACAGCGTCAAAGTGCCGGAGTGTTCACAGTTGATGAAGTGCGGGCTCATACTAACAGAGCGCTACGGTTATTTGTAGTTGAGCCAGCCCGTGATAAGTTTGCACCGCCAGACATTGCGACGCCGGTTATTTTCGGGGCTTAGGTCTGCGGATTCGGGCCTGCTACGAGTACTGGTTGTGGAGATTTTTTCGCCACAAGCTAGCGCGCCTTTTGAAAGACAGCTAGAATGCGCCGTGTTAAGCAGGTCGCAGCTTGCAGGAGAAACTGGTTAAATGGCAACTTTATTGATCGTCGATGACGACAACCTCGTACGAGATACGCTTCACGAGTTTTTATCTTCGTCTCACGAGTGTCATACGGCGGATC
>JAIVJP010000012.1 GCA_020199975.1 Acidobacteriota bacterium | reverse complement strand
GCCCAATCTCAATGATTTGCTCCAGCCCAAATTGACCGGCCGGTACGCCCGAGTAAACAAGGTCGGCAAGGGCTCGGTCCCCCTTCCGGTAGCTCTTGATCACGGCGGCGGCGTGTACGCCAGTGGCTGTGCGAAAGGCATCGCGGCCAAACACGGGATAATTGAAAGGTATCGTCCAGTTGCATGCCGACGAGGCGACTTCGCAATACTCGCCGAGTCGCGCCAAGTCGTTGTCGATCCAACCCATGAGTTTGAGGTTCACCAGCAACTGATCCATCGGCGTATTGCCAACCCGTTCGCCGATTCCCAGGGCCGATCCATGAACTTGATCCGCACCTCCTTCGATGGCGGCGATCGAATTGATCACACCGAGTCCGCGGTCTTGATGTCCATGCCAGTCGAGTCTCACGCTTCCGCCTTGCTCCTCGATGATTTTTTTAACAAACCGCACGACGGCGCGCGCGCCATCGGGAGTAGAGTGGCCCACCGTGTCACAGACACAAACCGCCTTTGCCCCGCATCGAATCGCGGTCGTGTAAAGCGCGCGCAGCGTTCCCGGGTCTGCGCGGGTGGTGTCTTCCGTGACGTACATCACGGGCACGCCCTCCTTGACCGCAAATGTGACCGCATCTTCGGTCATTTCGAGGAGTCTCTCCAGCGTCCAGTCTTCCGCAAAGAAGCGCACTGATGAAGAGCCGATGAACGTGCAGGCTTCGATAGGAATCCCGGCCCGTTGCGAAATTTCGACAATGGGAATGATGTCGCTGCGAAGAGTACGCGCCGCGCAGTTGGGGCGGATCTTGAGTTTCTTATCGACTATCTCGCGAGCCATACGCTCCACGCCCGCCGCATGAGTCCCACCCGCTCCGGGCAAGCCGATATCGGCGGTATCGATGCCCAGCGCATTCATCAGATGGAGCAGTTCAATCTTCTTCTCGACCGTGGGTTCGCAAACTGAAGGTGACTGCAAACCGTCGCGCAGGGTTTCGTCGTCAAAACCAACGTGACGGTTAGGTGCCTTAATAAGGGGATCAATATAGTTCCAATCGTAAACTAGTTCGTTAGCAGGCACCGCAAATCCCTCCGGTCAACAATAAACTTTTCAGGTTGTTAATCTGGTTCGATTACAACAACGGCAGAATTGAATGTCAAGATAAGCCACAGATCGGTGATGGCCCTATTTTGAGCAACGGTTGGGGCCAACACCGATCCACTACACCACACGAACCGACACGAAAGCTAATTTAGTGTCTTTTCGTGTTATTTCGTGAATCGCTTCGGACTATTCTTAGCTGCAGGCGCATGCGGTGTTGATTCTCCAGCTTAGGATTCGAGAAAGCCTTCTTTGACGCAAAGAGCCGGACTGTTATAGCCTCTGACGCGTTTCGCCGGGGTCCCCAGCGCGGCAACCGCACTGGGTGCTCACTGCAGCAATTCTCGTCCGTCAGTTAGGCAATCTTGAACCGGTCCCAATCCCAGTCCTCAATCAAAACGATTGCTCTAGGCTCGGACCGCGCAGCCAAGATCATTGCGCTCCGTGCGTGTGTGGCCCGTGTCGCGGAAATCGATCCCTCATGGGCGAAAGTTAACGTCGTGGCGCGTGCCGTAAGTACCAACGCGCCCGCTATGCCCCTAACCGACTGGGAGCTTATGCAGGGCGCACGGGAGAGGGCTCTGGCAGTCCGCGACCTGCTTCGCGGCCAGCGTCTGGAGGCTGAGATTTATGTCGGACTCGAGGGAGGGTTTCACTCGATTTCGATTGAGGGCGAGTGGCACACGTTTCTACGCGGATGGGCCTACGCCACTGACGACAAGAGAGGATGGTTCGGTTCCTCACCATCGATTTCAGTCCCGGCTAGAATTGTGAAGAGTGTGATCGAAGGTCACCAGGAACTAGGCTGGGTGATCGATGACGTGGCAGGCAAGCGCGACGTACGCAGCCGTCAGGGTGCATGGGGGGTGCTAACACGCGACCTCGTAACCCGGTCAATGAGTTTTGAACTGGCGCTGATTGCCGCCTTTGCGCCATTTTATAATCAGGGTCTTTACACCTGATCTCTCTCTGCAAGCCTTTCTGTGGATTAAGCGAAGTGTTATTTTCATAATTGAAGATGCGCTATGCAATCGTAATCGAAAAAGCCGAACATAATTACGCCGCCTACGTCCCCGATCTGCCAGGGTGCGTGGCCACCGGGCAAACGGTTGAAGAGACGGAGCAGCAAATTCGCGAAGCTATCGAGCTGCATTTGCGTGGTATGCGCGAAGATGGTCTCCCGATCCCAGAACCAAGCAGCCGCGTTGATTATGTCGAGGCGGCCTAAACTTAATATGGAAGAGCTGATTGTTCAGGGTAACGATGAACCGATGCCACACCCTCGCACAATGCCTGGCTGGGTTGAAGTGATCGCCGGCGCGATGTTTTCCGGAAAGTCGGAGGAGCTTATTCGCCGTCTGCGGCGTGCGAATATTGCGCGGCAGAAGGTCCAGGTTTTCAAACCGGAAGTCGATTCGCGTTATTCAAACGACCATATAGTTTCCCACTCCGAGATGCGTCACGAGTCTTCCAAGATCCGCACCGCAGCGGAACTGCTCGCCACGATCGATCCTGATACTGAAGTTGTAGGAATCGATGAAGGTCAGTTTTTCGACAACGCACTCGTTGATGTAGCCAACCAACTTGCACAGCGCGGTGTGCGCGTGATCATTGCAGGATTAGATCAGGACTACACCGGCAAACCCTGGGAACCGATGCCGCAACTTCTCGCCATCGCCGAGTACATCACAAAAACTCATGCCATCTGCATGAAATGTGGCCAGCCAGCTAATTATTCACAGCGCATCTTCGAATCCGAAGAGCGCGTGGCCGTCGGCGCCGTTGGCATGTACGAAGCCCGCTGCCGCCGGTGTTTTGTCCCTCACGCTGACGCACCTACGGTCCATTCCAGTTGAAAGCGCGCTCGACGTGCTTGACGTGTCGCCCGATTGCTTGCCCCGGGAAAACGGGTTGCCTCGGTGTAGGGCAATCGGTCGGGGCGAAGGAACTCAAACTCTCAAGCAAGACGGTTACACACGCGACAATCCTTGTCCGTTCGTCATCAACGTTCATTGGCTCACCAGTATGCCGGTTCCTACGCCGAGGAAGCCCTGATTCGGATTCTTGTCGATTCCAAGGCGGTCAGATAACACGCTTGATTGTCGGAACGCAAATAATTCTTTAACAGCTCGGCTCCTTCCATTTCGGCCTCGAAGGGCAACTGACGTTTTCTACAGTGCCACTCTCTATCGATACTGGAAGTGCTGGCGACACGTTTTTGTGACGCAGCTTCGCTCCAGTGTTGACCTCCTTCTCCGCCAGCTTCCATGACTTCGCTCGTGTCAGAGCTATGATGAGATTGACCTGTACCATACTCTGTCCGACATTCGCGTCGCCCCCACGCCCGTGTTTCATCTCATTCATGAAGCCAGTACTTTCTTTTCGTTCGTGCCGTGGAGTCTATTATTTTTCGGCCATCCCTATGGACCGACACAGTCCTTGCCAAAACCTCGTCTCCCGAGAAATCAAGGAAGAATCGTAATCTTACGATGCTGGCTTATCTTGAAGTCGTTGCATACTTTGAATCTGTGTAATCGACGGATTCACTTGCGCCCGCTGAGCCGAGAGACCCTCGGTGGGCCGTCATCCTATCCTAGCCGCATTTTCACCATTCATTCTGATGGCATTTCCCCGATTTCGAGGTTAAACTCATTCATCAACTTCGCTATGACCACAGCAAATATCCTTCCGAGAGTGCATATAGGTGAGGTCATTCGCAATGCGGTTGTCTTTAATCTAAGAAACGCTCGGAGCGACTCCGTGAACGCAGATTCTCTTATCGAGACAGTCGCGCATTTCTTCACTCTCCTTCGCGAGCGTCAAGTCGAATACGTGCTGGTCGGCGGAATAGCCTTGCTCCAATACGTAGAAGGTCGCAACACGGAAGACATAGACCTGATCATGGGGCTGTCTTCGCTTGAGAAGCTTCCGGAGATCGAGGTCGAAACTGAGGATCGGGATTTTACCCGCGGCAAGTTTGGCCACCTGAAAGTTGACATCCTTCTAACCAGCAACCCGCTATTCGAGAGAGTATCCAAACACTACGTGACGACGCAGCGATTTGTAGAGCACGAGATTCCATGCGCCACGGTCGAAGGATTGATTCTGCTGAAACTCTACGCGCTTCCGTCGCTCTACCGTCAGGGCAACTTTGCCCGCGTCGGTTTATATGAGAACGATGTCGCGACCTTGATACACGCCTATCGCCCGCAGGTTGAGGGCCTCTTCCGGGAGTTGTCTCATCATCTCAGTGGAGACGATCTGGCTCAGGTGAAGAAGATCGTGGCCGAAGTGCAAGCGCGCCTCGACCGTTTCGGGGAAAGCTCCAAAAACACCGCCAACAAACAGTAGCAGAAAGATTGCCTGAATTCTGACGAAAGCCTGGCACCGCGCAACCTGCTCCATCATAGGCTTACTTCTTTTCTTAGTTTATTGCTCGGCTGCACAGGGATAGAGAGAAATCCGCAAAACAAGAAAGACAGGAATGTGTTTCATTGTTTGAACCACAAAAGGAATGGAAAAGCAGTGCGCTTCTAGTCTAAAACGGGATCTAAGTCAATAATTGACCATGTCTCAGGTTTGGAATGTCTCGCAGGTTAGAAAGGGTGGTTTACCCCCGCCGACCTCCATGGCCAGGCAGCCGGGGGTAAAACCACCCTTCCTAACCCGCAAATTACGTAGCCGAGAGATTGAGCAGGAAAAACTGATTCAAGGACCCACTGCTGCCCTTCTGTTTGCCTACTGGTCCGTGCGTGGTATCCTACGGCTCCCCCTTCAGCCCCTCTGATTAAAAACAGCGCCGCGGCGCTTGAATCCCGGAGATCACTCTTATGAAAACCACCGTCAAACCATCACTACTCATCTGTCTTGTTGTGACAGCCGCGCTCATTGTGGTTGGCAGCGCCTGTCAGCCCGCTACCAATACAAATACGAACGCGAACGTGACTGTAAATACAAACTCAACGCCGGCTAACGTAAACGCCAACCTCTCCACAGCGCCGACCACAGGTATTGCGACGCGCGAACCCGAGCGGTATCGCGCAACGCTGACCCTCAGTGCTGAAACTGAAGGTGGCGAAAAAACTATTGGTATTCCTACTCTGTCCGCAGAAGTAGCGCGCAATGGCGCCGACCGCCGCGTTTCATTCAAACTACCCGACGGCTCGGATTTCATTTATCTTGAGAAGGGCGGTTTGCACATCGCAATCGCTCCCGGACGTAAGCAGTATGCCGAATTGACTCCCGAAGCTACCGGTTTTCAACTGCACAAACTTATGACCCCGGGACAACTGGCCTCGCGCCTCGAAAACCTGAAGGGCGTAGAGCGCGTTGGCGAAGAAACGGTAACCGGGCGCATGGCCGAAAAGTATCGCTACGCGACTACCAGAAACACCGGCACCCAAGCAGGGGACGTGAGTGCTGAGGCATTCGTTTTTGTTGACAAGGAAACAGGTCTGCCCTTGCGAGCTGAGCTGTTTACGGAGGCGAGTGGCAACGTGCAGGGAGTGAAAGGCGCGAAGGTAGTCGCGGAAATGACGGATATCTCGACTACCGTCGACAACTCGCTGTTTGAAGTGCCGGTCGGATTCGCCAAAGTACCACCCGAGCAAGTCAAGCAACAGATAAATGCCGTGACAAATGCGGCGGCCGCTTTGGTTAAGGCGTTGCTGAGCAATGTAGCTGCACAGAGCAGTCCCACAACCAGTGCATCTCCGGCTGCAACGTCGTCACCTTTGCCGCGATAGTAGGGAAAGGAACTTAGATGAGATACGTGATCATTCTTCTGTTGGGATTGATCGTGGGGGCGGGAGCTGCAGTTTTCTTTCTGGGCACACCGCGCGCGAAGTCGATGCCCGGTACCGAGGTGCAAGCGCCGGATGCGAGTGGCGCTCAGGCAGGCACTGTCAGTGTTACCATCACCGAGGGTTTCTCTGAGCGGCTGCTGGCCACGATTTTTCAAGACCTCGGTGCGCCTTCGTTTCAACTCGGCAGGATGGAATCGGAACCAAACTCTGTAGACACGGAACGAATCGTTTTCCAGCAAGGGTGTACCAATACGATCACATTGGCGCCAGAAGGTAGTAACACCAAAACAGAAGTTCAATTTGCCAACGACAAGATTTCCGCGCCGCTCGCGTTTAGCGGCAGTTACAATCTGCTGGGCAACTGTATGCAGTTTAAAGGTTGGGCGCAGACGAGCATCCAGCTCCGTTTCGATCAAGGAAGCCAAACTGTGTACGGTCAGGTGAACGTTGAGGGTGTCAATCTGGAGGGCGTGAATCCCCTGGCAAATACCTTCGTGACCGTGTTCGTGCGCAACGCAATCGATCAGCGCGTGAACCCGCTGGAGTTAATACGAGCGCCTCAATTACAGCTCTTGATTCCAGTTAAGGCGAGTAACGGTGAGGTCAAAGCTCAAGTAAAAGATGTGCGGGCTGAGATCTTGGATGGGTCGCTCAAGATGCACATCTCATACGACTTTAGCGGCACGCGAGGGCAGCAACCTCAGAGTTAATCAAACCGGGACACCTCTAGTTGAGTCCCGCTCCTCCGAACGGAGTCGGTAATCAGATTGTGTGCGGGGTCTATATACATTTCACTCCTAACGGAGTGAAGAAGTTGGCGGTGTAGTTGATTCAGTTTTTCACTCCGCTAGGAAGTGAATAACATGTCGCCCCCTCCAGCCTTCTGTTTTTCCCCGACAGACTCGCTAGGGGTGGTTGATTTCGCGCTTCGCGCTCATTGCGGGCAAGATGCCCGCGCTCCAGCTTAAGGAAACCGGACCTTCGCTACTTCCTCATCCGGAGTGTCATGCTGCGGCGCAACTCCCACGCCGTGTTCAAACGATAAGGCGCCTCCCAACCAACCGGAGATGGAAATCAGAACCACTCCCAGTAGCGAAAGTAGGAACGGAATTCTAAGGCTCCGTCCTACCAGTGGCGACCCTGCCTGCATTCTCAAGTAGAGATTCACCGAGAAAATTAACAGCGCAAGTATATTCAAGCGCGCGTGCCAGTTCGCAATTCTCTTCACCTCATTGTTCTTGATTGCCAGCCAATCGATAATGCCGGGCACTGCAGCCGCTGCGGCGCCGATGATACCCGCAGCAATCATGAACTTTGAGATCAGCGGCAGACTGAGGTGATGGTTGAAGTAAAAAACCACATCCGTCGCAAAGGATGTGTACCAAAGGGCCAGAGGAAACGATACGAGCATAGGATGAACCGGGTGGCCTGCGATACTTGCTTTGCTTGCCATAAACCCTCCTTTGGTTGCTCAGATTGGATTCGAAGTGGAACCATTCGCGAGCCGAGCCCTCTGAGCTCGCGGTCGAAACCCGCCGGGTTCTGTTGGCAGCAATTCTTTTGGGGGACGCTCCCAGACGTCAAGATAAATTGAGACGCGGCGCTGGCTGGCAACGTCAACAACTGGGGCTCAGGAGGATGCCCGGCGGGGCAGCGATCTCAAACCTAAGATCTCAGATCTGAGATATCTGAGATCTCAAATCTGAGATCTCTCTCAAACGGGATCGGCCTGGGCCAATGCGGGCGATTGCTCACCTTCGGCGAGTGCGCGCTGTCGGTCGAAATGCTGGGTGATTTCCTCTGCCGTTTTCAAACCAACGAAAGGTGACAGTTCTGAAACGCTTGCCAGGGCCACTCGTTGGATCGATCCGAAGTGCCTTAGTAGACGCGTCTTTCGCTTGTGACCAACACCTGGGATAGCGGTAAGCTCAGAGGTGAAATCGCTCAACTCACGACGCTTGCGGTGGTAGGTAACGGCGTAACGGTGTGTTTCGTCGCGAATCATCTGCAGCAAGCGAAGAATCAGTGAATGAGAATCAAGATAAACTGGTTCATCCTCTCGCCCTTTTACCAGCAGATGTGATACATCGTTGTGTCGGAACGGTGGTTTGACTACGCCAACCATGGGCACTGCTTCCAGATCGAGTTCGCGCATCGCATCGGCAGCCGCCTTGAGTTGACCTTTGCCTCCATCAATCATGATCAGTTCCGGCAACGGCTTTCCTTCATCCAGCACTCGGCGATAGCGACGAAAGACTGCTTCGCCCATGGACGCCACATCGTTAGACCCTTCGACCGTTCTGATACGGAACTTGCGGTACTC
>JAIVJP010000294.1 GCA_020199975.1 Acidobacteriota bacterium | reverse complement strand
CTGCTAGATGGAGTGATACAGCCCGAGCAGGTCGGTTATATCAACGCTCACGGGTACGGGCACTCAAGCTAACGACCTTATGGAAACCATTGCCATTCGCACTGTTTTCGTTAGGCACACCGAAAAACTCGCGGTGAGTTCCACCAAATCCATGCACGGGCATGCGCTCGGTGCTGCCGGTGCCCTCGAAGCCATTGCCACGATTCTCGCGCTCCGACATGGCATCCTGCCACCAACTGGAAACTTCACCGAGCCGGACCCTCAATGTGATCTAGACGTGATACCCAATCAGGCCAGGCAGGCAACATTCGAGTACGCGATGTCGAACTCCTTTGCCTTTGGCGGTCTGAATGCTGTACTGGCATTCAGGCGATGGGAAGGCTGATCTCAATAATTCGATAGTTCACGTGTAAACGATGGCGGAAAAGACGAAAAACATCTTGTGATCTGCACAGATAATGCGCGGATAACAAGGCGCTAAACGCCGCTCTTATAATACGGTCTGACGGGCGTAAGATCACGGTTTGCCGGCCGATGGCCGGCGCGTTACACTATGCACTTTCGCTGGTAGACCAATGGCTAAACGTGGAACGGCAAGAACGAATGTAGAGTACGCGGTAGCGCGCGCGCTGATCGGAGGGCTGGGACTGCTGCCGCGACCGCTGGCTGTTGCTGCCGGGCGTGGCATGGGCCACATCGCCTACGTGTTCTGTGGCGGCCTCAGGCGAACGGGTGAACGCAACCTCAAGTTGGCCTTCCCTGAAACGAGCAGGCGCGAACGAAAACGCATCCTGCGCGGCTGCTTTAACAGTCTGGGCCGACAACTTGGCGAGTTCAGCCAATTCCCGCGCGCGACCGCAGAAGGCTTGCGCCACATCGTCGAGTACGACAGTAGGGGCATGGAATACTTTTTGGAAGCAAAGGCGCGCGGCCGGGGCATCCTTTTCATCACCCCGCATCTGGGAGCTTGGGAACTTCTCGTCTTTGCAAGTTCCGCCTTTGGCGATCCGCTTAGCTTTCTCGTACGCCCCATAGATAATCCACGCATCGAGCAGATGATTGAGAACGTGAGGATGCGCTTCGGCAACCAGCCAATTGACAAAAAAGCGGCGGCGCTGACAGCCTTGCGAGTCCTGCGCCAAGGCGGAACGTTGGGATTCCTCGCCGATCTCAACACGCAGCCACACGAAGGAGTCTTTGTGCCCTTCTTCGGACGCCTCGCATGCACGACTACCGGCGTTGCCGTGCTCGCCCTGCGTACAGACGCGGTTGTCATCCCGGTCTGTGCCCCATGGGACGAGGCGCGCAAACGTTATGTCTTCCGTGGCGGTCCCATTCTGGAACTCGTGCGTACGGGCGATCACGCGCGCGACATCGAGATCAACACGGCGCGTTTTACTTCCGCCATCGAGAGTCAAATTCGAGCCTACCCGGACCAGTGGCTATGGATTCATAAGCGCTGGCGCACACGACCCGAAGGAGAACCGGACCTTTACAAATTCTCCGCTGAGCTGCCTGATCATAACAACTAAAATAGCTTGGCATGCAGCCTCGGCCTCTTCGCGTGTTTGGTGGATGCCAGTCTTTATTTTATGAAGACGGATTCCTCATCGTTTAGTTTATGAAACAGATTTTGCAAAATCTCAAAACGGGCGAGCTGACCGTGACCGATGTGCCCCACCTGTGATCCAGAAAGGACGTGTGCTGGTCCGTGCAGCCGCTTCCCTGATCAGCGCCGGTACGGAACGAATGGCGGTTGATCTAGGTCGGAAGAGCCTCATTGGGAAGGCGAGAGAGCGGCCCGATCTGGTCAAACAGGTGATTCAGAAAGCCAAGCATGAGGGCTTGCTCAACACGTTCAATGCCGTTCATTCCAAACTCGGCGCGTCAAACGCGCTCGGATATAGTGCCGCAGGCATTGTGCTCGATACGGGCGATGACGTCACAAAGTTTCGCGCCGGCGATGCGGTCGCCTGTGCCGGCGCCGGGTTCGCCTCGCATGCTGAGGTGCTTTCGGTCCCGCAGAACTTGTGCGTTCGTCTGCCGGAGAAGGTCAACTTCGAGGCGGGCGCGTTTGGGACCCTCGGAGCCATCGCGTTGCAGGGCGTGCGGCTCGCTGAGCCCACGCTGGGCGAATCGGTAGTCGTAATCGGTCTCGGGTTGTTGGGCCAAATCACCGTGCAACTGCTGAAAGCTAACGGCTGCCGCGTTTTTGGGATCGACTTGGACCGGAGGAAAACTGAGTTGGCGCGCGAGTTAGGCGCCGACGCGGTGGCGATCAGCGGGCCGGAAACCCGACGGGAGATCCTCGACTGGAGTCGTGGGCGCGGAGCCGACGCCGTGCTCATAACCGCGGCCACCTCTTCGAATGAGCCGGTACAACTGGCCGGCGAGATATCGCGGCTTAAGGGTCGAGTCGTGGCTGTTGGCTTAGTCGGCCTCGATGTGCCGCGTCAGACATTCTATGAGCGGGAGTTGACCCTAAAAATCTCAATGTCGTATGGGCCAGGCCGTTATGATCCCGAGTACGAAGAAAGAGGCCACGACTATCCCTTCGCTTATGTGCGTTGGACCGAGCAACGCAACATTGAAGCCTTCCTTGATCTCGTTGCGCAGGGTGCTGTCAATGTCGAGCGCCTAGTCACTCACCGCTTTCCCATTAAAGACGCCGAACGCGCTTACGAGCTGATCGGGAACGATGGAAGGGAGTCGTATCTCGGCGTCTTGCTCAATTACGAAACCGGGGCCGAGCCGCAGCGCCGTATCATAATAAGCGAACGAGCTGCGCGACCGGAGCGGGAAAAATCGGTGCGCGTGGGACTCATTGGAGCCGGTAAATATGTACAGTCGATGTTGTTGCCCCACTTCAAGTCCGCGGGAGTTGATTTTCGCTCGGTGGCAACAGCGTCCGGCGTTTCCGCGCAGGATGTCGGAAAGCGCTACGGTTTTGCGCGCGCCGTTTCGGACGCCGATGAAGTCATCAATGACCCGGAAGTCAATCTGGTCGTGATCGGAACGCGACATGATCGGCACGCAGAATTGGCACGACTTGCACTGGAAAACAATCTCCACGTCTTTGTGGAAAAGCCACTGGCGCTAAATGACGAAGAACTGAACAAGCTGCTTCAAATTGCAGCTACTTCAACCGCTCAGCTGATGGTGGGCTTTAACCGCAGATTTTCGCCGTTAAGTCGCCGTGCAAAAAACGAGTTTGCGCAGCGACGGGCGCCGCTGTCCATTCTGTATCGCGTCAACGCGGGACGCATATCAAAGGACCACTGGACGCAGGATCCGGAAGCAGGCGGCGGCAGGATCATCGGGGAAGTCTGTCACTTTATCGATCTCATGCAATTTTGGACCGGCTCAGCGCCGGTGTCAGTTTTTGCGGACGCGGTAGCTGCCACAAACGATCAAATGGTCAGCGCCGACAACGTTTTTATCACGTTGCGCTTTGCCGATGGGTCGAATGGCTGCATTGCTTATCTGTCCGAAGGTGATAAGAAACTGCCGAAGGAACGTATCGAGTTTTTTTGCGAAGGGAAGTCGGTCGTGATTGACGACTTTCGCAGCAGCGTGACCTACCAGAATGGACGAGAGCAGAGAACAAAGTTGCGCAGCCAGGACAAAGGTCAGGCGGACGAAGTGAAAGCTGTGTGTTCCGTTGTGCTCGATGGTTTTCCTCCTCTGATTACTCTGGCGGAACTGGCAGCCACCACGCGAACGACATTTCGCATCAACGATTCGTTAAGATCCGGGCAGCCGATGAAAGTGATGAGTGACAAGTAATCAAGTAATAAGTGAAGAGCCGACCGAAGAACTGGGTGCCCATCTACTTCACTTCTGCCTTAATTCACTTATCACTTGTCACTTGTTACTGTTTTGTTTTTATGTGTGGAATTGCTGGAATAGTTTCAACCGAACCTGAGCAGTACATCGCTTCGATGCTCCGGGCGATTGAGCATCGCGGTCGCGACGATGAGGGTATTTGGACTTCCGAACCAGTGGACGAAACAGGTCGGCGCGCATCCTTCGGCCATCGCCGTCTGGCAATCATTGATACTTCCAGCGCCGGGCATCAACCAATGCTCTCCGCCGACGGCCGTTACGTCGTCACGTTCAATGGCGAGATCTACAACTATCGCGAACTTCGTGAAGAGCTCAAGGGCAAAGGTCGCCAATTCCGCACCGACTCAGACACTGAAGTTTTAATCGCTGCATTTGCGCAGTGGGGCCGAGATTGCCTGCCGCGTCTGAACGGCATGTTCGCTTTTGCCTTTTGGGATCAACAGGAGCGAACACTCATGCTGGCGCGCGATCACGCCGGCATCAAGCCTCTGTATTACGCTCGCGTGCAAAAGGCCGGCGAAGGCGAAGTTTTCATCTTCGCCTCGGAAATCAAGGCCATTCTCGCCACCGGCTTGGTCGAACGCACCATCAACCTCGAAGCTCTCAATCAGTTTCTTACGTTTCTCTGGACTCCCGATCCGCATACGCTTTTTTCGGGCATCGATAAACTCCCTCCAGCACACATCCTGACGCTCAAAGATGACAATCTCAGCCTTAGTGAGTGGTGGGATGTTTCTTACCAGATTGACGAAGGGAGGGACGAGCGATGGTGGCAGGAACGCATACTCGAAACGCTCGATCGCGTTGTGCGCATGGAGATGGTCGCCGATGTGCCGCTCGGCTCATTTCTTTCCGGCGGCGTTGATTCTTCAGCCATCGTGGCGATGATGAAGCATCACAGCAATGGCAGGCGAGTGAGCACTTACACGATTGGCACGGAAGCAAAGGATCTGCACTACGACATCATTGCCGACGATGTGCCCTGGGCGCGACGCGTCGGTAAACATCTCGATACGGATTACCACGAAATGATGTTGCAGGCGGACGTGGTGGAGCTGCTGCCTAAACTTATCTACCACATGGACGAGCCGGTGGCCGACCCGGCAATCATCTCGAGCTATCTCGTCTCGCGCGCCGCGCGAGAAACACTCACGGTGCTGCTTTCAGGCGTCGGCGGCGATGAACTGTTTGCCGGTTATCCTCGGCTGCTGGCGATGAAGTTGGCTGGACTTCTCTCGCCTGTGCCGAAAGTCGTGCGGCAGCCCATAATGAGTTTTGTCGCAGACGTACTTCCCGGCGGGCGACCTGGGAAGTTGACCGGACCATTAAGAAACGCGAAAAAGTTTTCTCAGAGCGCTTCGCTTGATTTTGAGGATCGCTATCTGGGATACGGGACCTATTTTACGGATGCCGACAAGGCGGAGCTCTACACTCAGGACTTAAAGCGAGCCACGCAAGGTCTGGACGCCTACAGCGAGCACCGGCGCTACTTCGCCCGACAGAAAGACGCAGCGCCGCTGAATCGCCTGCTTTACGTCGACCTGAAAACTTTCCTGCCCTGTCTTAACCTGAATTACACAGACAAGACTTCGATGGCTGCGAACCTGGAAGTGCGCGTGCCATTTCTCAACCGAGAAATGATTGAACTCTCGTCGCGCATGCCGACGAATCTGAAGCTGCGAGGCTTGAAGCGAAAGTATATTTTGAAGCGAGCGCTGGAACAGTTGCTGCCACGCGAAGTCATTTGGCGGAAGAAAGCCGGCTTTGGAGCGCCGATTCGGTCCTGGCTGCGTGGGCCGCTGCGGCCGATGGTGGGAGATCTTCTGTCGGAGGAAACAGTCAAGCGTCGCGGACTTTTTCGCCCAGACGAAGTGAAGAGGGTTGTGGACGCCAACCTCTCGGGACGCGAAGACAATAATCTCCAGGTCTTCCAGTTGCTCAATCTGGAACTCTGGCAGCGGCAGTTTATTGACTCCGAGTAGCTCCTAAGTCGAGCGTATTGGCGCCAACTGTGGATAGTGGGTCATCTATTCGTTTGGTAACGGATTCAGGCCGTCTTCGCGCTACTGCTTTCGATCAATTCGTCGAGTGGCGTGTATTTCAACCCCTGTGAAGTAGCCACGGCTTCATAAGTACAGTGACCGGCATAAGTGTTCACTCCCGCCTTCAATCCCGCGTCGCTGGCAATTGCCTCGAAGAATCCTCTGTGGGCGAGTCGCAGCGCATAAGGAAGAGTTGCATTGGTGAGCGCGAAGGTGGAAGTGCGCGGCACTGCGCCTGGCATGTTTGCCACGCAATAATGCAAGACACCTTCGACGTAGAAAGTCGGATCTGAGTGCGTTGTGGGACGCGTTGTTTCCAATACCGCACCTATTATCAGATCGGCTTGCGAGACGGCATCGTGGATCATGTAGGCGCTGGAAGCCAGCGTTGAGATTTTTGAGAGAAATATGTCGTCAAGTTCGCGCAAGCGGTCGAGGTTGTTGTCGATTATGGTTACATACGCGCCCATGCCCACCGCAATCTTCGCAGCGTTTGTCCCTACCACACCGCCGCCAATAATCACAACGCGGGCTGCGGGCACACCGGGGACACCTCCCAGCAGGATGCCGCGGCCGCCACTCATCTTCTCGAGATAGTGGGCCCCAACCTGGATAGCCATACGGCCGGCGACCTCAGACATGGGCGTCAGCAGTGGCAAGGCGCCACGCCGATCGGTAATGGTTTCGTAAGCGATACCCGTAACTTTGCGTTTGAGAAGCTCTTCAGTGAGTTCTTTGTCTGGAGCCAGATGAAGGTAGGTAAAGAGCAACTGGCCTTCCCGCATTTGTGGGTACTCAAGCTTAATCGGCTCCTTCACTTTCACAATCATCTCGCCCTGGGCCCAAACCTCGTCGGCGGAGCCAAGAATCTGCCCGCCCGCCGTTTGATAAAGGCCATCCTCAAACCCTGAGCCTTCGCCAGCGGTTCGTTCGATCACAACGCGGTGGCCGTCGTCAGTTAGGGCGCGCACCCCTGCAGGTGTTAAGCCCACGCGGTATTCATTGTCTTTGATCTCTTTCGGCAGACCGACAATCACGTGGTTGTTACTCCCATCATGGATCGGATTTTAGAGAATAGAGCGTTGATCGTGTTTTCTTACAGCTTCACTTCGTCAATCTGAGCTCGCTGAAGCTTTCCGCTGTAATCAACGTAAATGGATTTCCATTCGGAGAAGATATCAAGCACCTGTGTTCCGGCTTCGCGATGCCCGTTGCCGGTGGCCTTCGTTCCGCCAAATGGCAGGTGAACCTCGGCTCCTATCGTCGATGCATTAACGTAGCAGATGCCGGTGTACATCTCTTTCATTGCATGGAACGCTCGATTAACGTCGCGGGTGTAGATTGCCGCCGACAAGCCGTAGCGCACTCCATTGGCAATCTTGACCGCGTCATCCAGCGAGTTGGCCGGAATGACCGCAGTGACTGGTCCAAAAATCTCTTCCTGCGCAATACGCATGTCGGGAGCTACCTCGGTGAACACGGTTGGCTCGATGAAATAACCGTGTGCGTAATCGCCCCGGGTGAGTCGTTTGCCACCACAGGCCAGAGTGGCGCCATCTTCGTTCTGGCCGATGTCGATGTAACCCATGATCTTCTCGACCGCGGCGGCATTAATTACCGGACCCACGTCAGTCTTCGGGTCCGCGCCATTGCCGATTCTAAGTTCCTCGGTGCGTTCCACCAGCTTCTGCGAAAACTTCTTGTAAACCTTCTTGTGGACAATCAGCCGTGACGACGCGGTGCAGCGTTGGCCTGACGTTCCAAACGCGCCCCACACCGCTCCTTCGATCGCCAGATCAATATCGGCATCATCCATTACGATGATTGCGTTCTTGCCACCCATCTCCAGCGAACAGATCGCATTGCGTTCAGCACAGGCCGAGGCCACCAGTCGTCCGGTCTCCGTCGATCCGGTGAACGAGATGAGCCGCAAGGCGGGGTGGTTTGTCATCGCGGCCCCTCCCGGCTCGCCGTATCCCGTCACGAGATTCACGACACCTGGCGGAAGGCCGGCTTCTTCGCAAGCTTTCACCAGGTTGTAAGTAGAGAGCGGGGTGTCTTCAGCAGGTTTTAGAACAACGGTGTTGCCACAAATAAGAGCAGGAATGAGTTTCCACGAAGGAATGGCCATCGGGAAATTCCACGGTGTGATCAAGCCGCAGAGTCCCACGGGTTGACGCACACACATGGCAAACTTGTCAGGCATCTCCGCTGGTGTGGTAAAACCGTGCAGACGCCGGCCCTCGCCCGCCGTGTAGTAAGTGCAATCAATTGCTTCCTGAACGTCACCGCCCGCTTCTTTCAAAACCTTGCCCATCTCACGAGTCATGTCGGCGGTGAATGTTTCCTTATTTCGAATCAGGATCTCACCCAGTCGGAAAAGAATCTCCGCACGACGTGGGGCGGGCGTATGGCGCCAGCGATCAAATGCTGCCTGGGCAGCATTGACCGCGGCGTTTACATCCGCGCTGGTTGAAAGCGGGAAACGGCCGATGGTGTCGCGAGTGTCGGCGGGATTGATGTTTTCGAATACCTCGCCCGATTCACTCGGAACCCATTCGCCGCCGATGTAGTTGTTGTAGGTTTTTACCGAAGCGCGAGGCGCGCTGCGACCATTTTGTGTCCGAGGGGTTTTTGCGAGAGCCTTTTTTGATTGAGCCATAAGCCGAGTTCCGAGTTTCGAGTTCCGGGTTTAGGGTTCTCAACTCGAAACCCGAAACTCGAAACCCAAAACTCGCTATTGGTAAGTGAACTGAACTATTCGCTGCGACACACGATCGAGTTCCCGTTGATAACGAGAAACGTTCAACACGATCGGATCGCCTGGTTTCAGTCCGTTTAAGAGGCGTTGGAAATCAGCGAGCGTGGTAACAGGAACGCGATTGATGCGCGTGATTACGTCGCCTTCACTCAACGCCGGCTGGCCGCCAGCCAGTCGTACATCCGCCGCCAGGCCGTTAGGGTCGACGTTTTTGACGTAGAGACCCTGCACACCGGTCAGGTGTTTTTCCGCGACCAGTTGTTGCGTGATTTCCGCGAGGGTGATTCCGAGCTGCGGCCCATTTCTTTTGGTGTCGGACTCTTTCTTCTTTCCGCTCGGCTCTTCGGTAGTGGATATCACCTGCGGAGGAGGCCTCTCACCCAGCACAACATTCGCTGTGTGTTTCTCCAGTTTGCCCTCGACGTCGCGCATGTACGTCAACGCCACCGACTGGCCCACCGGACTGCTCGCAACTTTTTGAATCAGATCCTGAGCGTTTGCTACCGGCTGCCTATTAAACTCGACAATGATGTCGTTTGACTGGATACCGGCCCTGGCCGCGGGTGCTAACTGCCCGTCCTTAGTCTGCGTAACATCCATCACAATCGCGCCTTTGGCCTCGGGTAGACCATAGACTCTGGCAAACTCATCTTTAACTGAGTCGAGCGTTATGCCCAGAAAGCCGCGACGCACCTTGCCTTGGGCCACAATTTGACGATAGACGAAGTTGGCTTCGTTAGCCGGAAGCGCAAACCCAATACCGTTATAGTCGCCGGTGGAAGTGGCAATCTGCGAATTCACACCGATTACTTCACCGCGCATGTTGACCAACGGTCCCCCGCTATTGCCGCGATTGATCGCCGCATCGGTTTGCAGGAAACGCTGGAAACTTGTGAAGTAAGGAGTCTCTCTTTCTTTCTTGGAGACAATGCCGGCCGTGACGGTCTGGTCCAGTCCGAAGGGTGAACCCATTGCCAGGACCCAGTCGCCCACCTCTGCCGAATTCGAATCGCCCAGGGTGACGGTGGGCAAGTCCTGCGACGTCTCGATCTTGATTACCGCAACATCCGTCTCTTCATCGATGCCGACAATCTTGCCGCGAAACTTCTCGCCGGATTGCAGCCCAACAGTAATTCTGGTGGCTCCTTCAACGACATGTTCATTGGTAAGAATGTAACCTTTCGGGCTAACGATGAATCCGCTTCCAACGCCGCGAGATGGTCGACGCGCCTGGCGTCGAAACATGTCAAGCAGTGGGTTGTTCGAGGCCTGATCGTCTTTGTCAGCATCGTCCTTGTCAGCCGTCTCGGGAGCGGCGGTCATGGTTTCGATATTACCACGGCGGGCTCGACGCGTCTGGCAATCTCGGCAAACGAAGCGGACAAGGCTTCCGGCGCGCGCGCAATCTGGGCTTCGTTTTGCGCTACCGTTGGCTGGCCTGAAAGCATGGCGCCGATACCAATCCCGGCGACAAGACACGCGATTGCAAGCGCCGCAATCCAGACCCGCAACTTTCGCAGAATGACCCACTCTAAAACTGTTGTTTGGTCTTTAGGAAGCTCGAACATAACCCACCGCCTTTTGGGAAAAACCGAAATCGCGCGCTCGAGAGCGGCCCAGCGACTGGGGCACGGTCGGGCACATATTTGGAGAGCTCAGAGTATAACTAAAGGCGAAGCCAGGGGCAAAAGAAGCAGGAGCAGGAGGCAGAAGCAGGGGCACGGGCTAAGAGACAACAAGGTTTTCCTGCCGTCTGCTTCCTGCTCCTGCCTCCTTCTTTTTCACGGTCGGAGAAACACTTTCAATATTCCCTTTTTGGCGGCGCGCTCCATTGCCAACAGTCCGTCTCGCAGGGGGTATTCTTCGCTTATCAGGCTATCTACGTCTATGGCGCCCTTTCTCAGCAGATCGAGCGCGGGTGCTAACCGCCCGCAGCGTGATCCAATAATGCTGATTTCATCCACAACAATCGTCGCCGCATTTATCTCCGTTGTGCCTTGAAAGGTAGACTTGAGAACCATCACGCCGCGCGGCCGTAAAAGACCGACGGCCGTGTTAAAGGCCGACGCCGAGCCCGAGGCCTCGACGACCACATCAAACTCCCGTTTTCTCCGGGTTGCGTTTTTGGAAGTAGCTGTCTCAATTCCGCGTCGTTGGGCAATGCGCAGTTTTTCCGGATGCTTACCGATTAGCAGAACAGACGCCCCTGTTAAGGCCATCGCCTGCGCACAGAGCAAACCCAGCTTGCCATCACCGATCACGGCCACATTCTTATCTTTAGTGACTGGCGTGCGGTCCACAATTCCGCAGGCTGCGGCGAGAGGCTCGGCGAATACTGCGTGTTCGTCAGCCATTCTCTCGGGCACTGGCACAAGGTTCATGAGGGGAAGCCGCAGAAATTCCGCGTGGGCCCCATCACGTCCTACGATTCCGAGTACGGTCCGTTTGGGGCAGTGGCGCGGATCGCCCACTCGACAGAGTTCACATTCACCGCAACCGGCATTAATCTCACCTACCACTCTTTGACCGACCAGCTTGCCATCAGGAGCATCCTCGACTATACCCACAAATTCGTGACCGATAGTTCCCTTAAAGTCGGCGTAGCCACGCGTGATCTCAATATCAGTGTTGCAGATTCCGGAAAGCAGCACTCGCACAAGTGCTTCCTGCCCCCGCTCAGGCAACTGAATGTCGCGAACCGCGATTTGGTTTTTTTCGACTCGTAGGGCTTTCATTTGCCTGGTCATTTGTCCGTCGTCAGTGGTCATTAGATCTTGATGTTTGCTTGGATGTCGTATCTCAGCTCAAACGATTCAAGCCCCGTAGAGAGCATCCACGGACAAATTACGACTGACAACGGGCGAATCTAGAAGCTTTTCGTGCGCGTGTAGGCGTTTTGGGGAGTTAGTTCAATCGTCTGTTTAGACCCGGCAATACTTACTGGCAACCGCCATTCAAGGTCCTCCTCACCTGCAAGAGCCGCGTGCACCCACCAGTTGCCAGGACTGACAGCCACCAGCGCTCGTCCGCTTTGGTCGAGGCGCGCTGTGACCGGCCGCCGGCCATTCATGCGCTCAGTCAGAAAATCATCGAATCGTTTGCCGGCGCGCCGCTCCGTGAAGTACTCATGGTGCACCGCAACAATATCCACCGGGTAGAATTCAACTGGCACGTCCAGCGCAACACCGGCCATTTGTGGGCTCGGCCGCATGATTAGCTGAATCAGGGCGTCGCTCGCTGGTTCTTCGGTCGAGTTTGCTACATGCGCGGGTAGCCTCCGATATATCAGCCAACCGGCGGAGAAAAGCCCAAGCACCAGAGCTGCTTGCAGCACCAGCGTCGCCAGCCGGAAGATGATGCCCGGAGTCGTCACTGCCTAAAGTTACCAGCAGTTTGGTCTAATCGAACACTGCGACGTAACGTAATTGTGAACACTCGCCCTCCTATTTCTTCAAGCCGCGAACGTACGGAACAAGAGAATTAATTTCCACCTCGGATAGCTTCTTCCCATAACCTGGCATTTTGCCCCGGCCATTCGTGATCGAGTTGAAAATACGCTCAACGCTAACATCGGCTTGCCATCGCGGATCCGTAAGGTTGCGGGCGGATCGCAACTTTCCCTTGAAGGTATTCGCCGTACCATCTTTGCCGTGGCACGAGGCGCATCTCCTGACGTAGATTGCCGCCGCAGCGGTGCTCTGACTCGCGCGGGGGGCGTCGTTTTGCACGTGTGCATTTCCGCCTGCGAACGAGGCCACCAAACTTGCCGTCAGTGCGATAGCAAATGCGTGCGGCAGCGCATGCTTCATCAGTATCATTCCCCGTTCCGAGGCTAGCGGAAATCGCCCGGGGGTCTCCCGCGCCCGAGCGTTGCAAGCGATTTCGATTTCATGATACCGAAGCAAGACTTATTTGTGAATTAGAAGTCATTTTAAGTCATTTAGTAAATGGTGAGGTCAGTTATGACAAGTCTGTCATTCACACCGTGCTTTAGCTCGGTATCTATCGGTGAAAGAGCCCGCAAAGCGTGGCGAAAGAATAAAGTCAGCCTGGGGCGGGAGCCCCAGGACAATCGCATTTGAGTTCCTAGCCTGCGCAGCGGGCGGCAGCGGCAACAAAAGAGGTATCGCTGATGAAGATCAACACACGAACAAGGTTCTGAATCTGCTGTCGCCCGCTTCGCGGCTGAAATGGAACTGTCCGAACTCGAAACAGACTCACTGCCCATAAGCTTCGACAGGTTGAAAGCTTTCAGAATGCGAAGTAAGCTCAGAAGGAAACGCAGGACTGAGATCAGGACGGAATGGTTGGGCGAAATAATTCTGGACAAGTTTCGCGACGAATGCGGTGTCTTCGGGATTTACGGCCACGCTGATGCTGCGCGGCTGAGCTATTTAGGTCTCTACGCCCTCCAACATCGCGGCCAGGAGTCTTGTGGCATTGTCAGTTCGAACGGCTCTGAATTGCGACTCGAACGAGCCATGGGTCATGTTGCCGAGGCGTTCGATCAGTCGAGCCTTGATCGCCTTCCCGGTGCCAGCGCGATCGGCCATGTTCGTTACTCCACCGCTGGCGAAGTATCGATCCGGGAAGCGCAGCCATTCCTGGTTACCTGTCAACACGGTCAGATCGCGGTATGTCACAACGGCAACCTTCCTTTCGCCCGCGAAGAACGACGCAAACTGGAAAAAGATGGTGCGATATTTTCGGCGACGTCGGACACGGAAGTGATCCTTCATGGCGTGGCGCGTTCGCGGGCAGCGAGTGTTCGGGAGGCGATTCCCGAAGTGATGTGCAAGACGGAAGGCGCATTCTCAATGCTCTTTCTAACACCTGCCGAGTTAATCGCCATCCGCGATGCGCGCGGTTTTCGTCCTCTGGCGCTGGGACGTTTGGGAGATGCCTGGGTGGTGGCTTCGGAAACCTGCGCTTTTGATCTGATTGATGCGCAGTATGTTCGTGATGTCGAGCCAGGCGAGATGATCGTCATTAATGAAGACGGGCTGCGATCCTCTCATCCGCTGCCGCCGCAGAAGCATTCCATGTGTCTCTTCGAGCACGTCTATTTTGCGCGGCCTGACTCGCTGATTTATGGTCAATCCGTCAATGAATCGCGACATCGCATGGGCAGGCGTCTCGCTCTCGAGCAGCCGGCGGATGCCGACATCGTCGTTCCGGTACCGGATTCTGGAACCGCGGCTGCGATCGGTTACGCCTCGCAAAGCGAAATCAGTTTTCGGTTTGGCCTCGTGCGTAATCACTACGTGGGCCGGACGTTTATTGAACCGCGGCAATCGATCCGATCTTTTGGCGTGCGCATCAAGCTGAATCCAGTGCGCGGTCTGATCGAAGGGAAACGCGTTGTGTTGATTGACGATTCGATAGTGCGAGGAACGACTTCAAAAAAGATCGTCAGGATGGTGAGGGAGGCTGGCGCCAAAGAAATTCATTTGCGCATAGCATGAGCAAGTGACGTTAGGAGACGGTTAATACAGAACAGAGCGGTAGCGACCTGGTGGGCCTGGTACTTGGCAACTTTATGGAATGCGCCGGCAGAGCCAAGCGGCGACGGCGCTTTTGGATTCGCTTCTCGCTCGATACATCCAAAGCGGTGTCGCGCTGCGCTTGCCAACGCACTCCAAGAGTTGAGCAGCAGCACCAGGTCTACCGCTCGCTGTTCTGTTTAGACTGAGAGACGGAGGGGGAGGAAGGATTAAGTGGGGCGGGCAACGAAAGGCTGTGGCTGCGCGGGCGCCATCTTAGTAGTGTTTCTGGTCGCGGCTGGATTTGCCGGCTGGAAATATGTTCTGCCCTGGTGGAAGATGAAACCGCCGCCGCCCTCAGGTGGCGAGTTGCAGGTTCATGTTCTTGACGTAGGTCCCATCAACGGCGATTCAATCTTGATTATCTCGCCCGCCGGCAAAGCTGTGCTGGTTGACGCTGGCGATGCTGGCAAAGGCAAAGTAATACTTGATGCGCTCAAGCGTTACAACGTGCAGCAACTCGATTACTTTATCGCCACTCATCCTCATCCGGATCATATGGGGGCGGCTGATGAAGTAATGAAAGCAACCAAGGTTCTGAACGTGGTTGACAATGGTCTGGCACCCCCGGGGTGGGAACCCACCGCCGCGCCAACCCAACCCGTAAAGGTCTTAAGCAACCAGAAACCGGTAGCGATGAAACCGGATAAGAAACGTTCGATCATTAGATTTTACGAGGAATACAAGGAGGCGGTAAGCCAAGGCGGCGCCCATTACGAAAAAGCAGAACCGGGAAAGAAGTTCGACCTCGGCGGCGGCGCGCTCCTTACCATACTTGCTCCCAGTCAACCGTTCTTCACCAAAGAACAAATGAAAACCGGCGGCAATGAGCCGAACGCGAATTCGGTTGTGGCGCGGCTGGACTATGGAGATTTCTCAATGTTGCTTCCGGGCGATGCTGAACAACAAACTGAGCACCGAATGCTCACAAAAGATCTGAATCTTCAGACGGACATTCTCAAGGTTTCTCACCACAGCTCCAAGTATGCGACAGCGGCGGACTTTCTTGAGCGCGTGAAGCCTGCCGTGGCGATAGTTTCCTGTGGCGAGTGGAACCGCTACGGCCATCCGGCACAAGTTGTTTTGGACCGTCTGAAGGCCGCCGGTGTGAAACTCTACAGAACAGACTTACAGGGAGAGATCACGATCACCACCAGAGGCAAAGAAAACGACTACAGGATCGCGACAGCCAAAGAAGCCAAGCGCGATGTATGGGAGGGGCGGCTGCCGCAGAAGGACGATTCGACTCGAGCCGGGTTCATTGCTTATGGAGACTTTGGACCACCACCGAAGAACGTGAATCGTAAATAGTAAATCGTAAATAGTAAATCGTAAATAGAAAGCCCGGTTTGATGGAGAGTCGGACTAATTCGATTCACGATTCACGATTTACGAGTAACGAATGAGCAAGCCGATCAGTTACAGCGATGCGGGTGTTGATATCGACGCCGCCAACAGCGCGACCGCGAAGATCAAAGAACTTGCCCGGCAAACTTTCAACGAGCGAACCTTCTCCGAAATTGGGAGCTTTGGCGGAATGTTTGACGGCGCTTTCCCCCGCATGGGCCACCCTGTCCTGGTTGCTTCCGTGGATGGCGTGGGAACCAAGCTGAAGATTGCTTTTCTCACCGGCGTGCACAATACGATTGGACGCGATCTGGTTAATCATTGCGTGAACGATATTCTCGTCCAGGGGGCGCGCCCACTCTTCTTCTTGGATTACGTTGCTACCGGCAAGCTCTCGCCTGAGGTTGTAGGGGGCGTGGTGGAAGGCATTGCCAATGGCTGCCGCGAAAACGGTTGCGTCCTTCTTGGCGGCGAGACCGCTGAGATGCCCGGCTTCTACGATGACGGAGAATACGATGTGGCCGGGTTCATTGTCGGCGTCGCCGACCGTGAAAAGGTGATCGATGGGAAGAGCATCGCCGCCGGCGACGTCGTCCTCGCGCTCCCCTCGGTTGGTTTGCACACCAACGGCTATTCACTGGCCCGTAAACTTTTCCTCGAAGTGGCCGGCTACACGGTGAACACGGAAGTTGACGAACTGGGTACCACAGTGGGGAAAGCGCTTCTACAGCCGCACCTCAGTTACCTTCGAGCATTGGATGGACTGCTTGATGAGAGTGTCGTCAAGGGTCTCGCTCACATCACCGGTGGCGGACTCACCGACAACATCCCGCGCATCTTGCCTGAAGACACGGCAGTAGAAATCCGCAGAGATAGTTGGCCCCTCCTTCCCATCTTCGATTCCTTGCAAAAAATCGGAAATGTCGCTGAAGCCGAAATGTATCGAACCTTTAACATGGGGTTGGGAATGGTTATAATCTCAGCGCCGAGTGACAGGGAATTTATTCAGTCTCACCTGAAATTGCTGGGAGAGACCTGTTACGAGATCGGTCATGTCGTTTCCGGACCTCGCGAAGTAAAGTTTGTTGATCCGCCATTACTTTGAACCTCACGGCTGCAAACCGAAAGCCTCGTAATATTTTCAGTGTTAAATTGGGTGAGGTTGCTTTTCTGGCCTTACGACTTTTCAAAGCCGCCAGGATCATTCGCTTCCTATGAATGGTGTGGTAGCTGACAACAGGCTCGACGCTATCGCCTCACATTCGTATACTGCCAACTCAAATCAGGTAGGAAGTTCTGAGTTTGGCAGAGCATAGTGAGCCGACGAACTAAAAGCTGCCGCGTCGGAATCTTAATCTCCGGTCGTGGCTCAAATATGTGCGCGCTGGCCGATGCTATTCGCAGCGGCCGCATTCCTAACGCGGAAATCGCTCTCGTCATCAGCGATCAACGCGACGCCGCCGGAGTTTTTCACGCTCGCGGGCGTGGATTGGAAGTGAGCGTAATCGAACGAGGCTATCGCACTCGTGAGGAGCACGAACAGGAGATTGTGGCTGCGCTGCGCGAACGCCAGATCGATCTTGTCTGCCTGGCCGGTTACATGCGTCTATTATCGCGATACTTCATCGATGCCTATCGCGGCCGTATCCTCAACATCCACCCCAGTTTACTTCCTGCATTTCCCGGTCTCGCTGCGCAGAGACGAGCTTTAGACCACGGGGCTAAATGGAGCGGCTGCACAGTCCACCTGGTCGACGAGACGCTGGATGGTGGACCAATCATCGGGCAACGAAGCGTGCCTGTCCTGGAAGATGATACCAAAGAAACACTCTCTGCGCGCATTCTCGAGCAGGAGCATCAGCTTTACCCGGAAGCGGTCGCGCTGATCGTAAGCGGAAAGTATGAGGTTGTCGGCCGGAGGTTCTGAGTAAGCGTTAACGGCTTAACTGAGGAGGTCCTATTTACGATTCCCGATTCACGATTTACGATTCAGCAATGACAATTGAGGAACAACTCGAGCACCTGCGTAAAGGCACCGTCGAAATCATTCGCGAGAATGAGCTGCGAGCAAAGTTGGAAAAGTCTGCGAAGACGGGCCGACCGCTGCGCATTAAGCTCGGTGTCGATCCCACTGCCCCCGACATACATCTCGGGCACACAGTCGTCATTCGCAAGCTGCGGGCGTTCCAGGAGCTCGGTCACACGGTCATTTTTCTAATTGGCGACTTCACCGGACTGATTGGCGACCCTTCTGGTAATTCCGCCACGCGTCCGCAACTCACGCGCGAAGAAATTAGCGCTAACGCCGAAACCTATAAACAGCAGATCTTCAAACTGCTCGATCATGATAAGACGGAGATTCGATTCAATGCAGATTGGATGGACAAGCTGGGCTCGGTTGGCTTCATTCGTCTAGCCTCACACGTCACCGTCAAACAGATTCTCGAACGTGACGACTTTGCCAAACGTCTCGCTGATGAGCGCCCCATTGCCCTGCACGAACTGCTCTACCCGCTGACGCAAGCTTACGATTCGGTCGCGCTCGAAGCAGATGTCGAGCTGGGTGGCACTGATCAAAAGTTTAACCTGCTGATGGGACGGAACCTGCAACGCGAGTATGAACAGGAGGCACAGGTTTGCGTCATCATGCCACTTTTGGAAGGCACAGACGGTGTGCAGAAAATGTCGAAGGGCCTCGGCAACTACATCGGCATCAACGAACCACCTCAGGAAATCTTCGGTAAAGTAATGTCCATCTCGGACGACTTGATGTGGCGGTATTACGAACTTTGCACCGATCTTTCGGTCGAACAGATCGAGGCCCGACGCGACCGGGCGGAGGCGGGCGATGTGAACCCGCGCGATCTGAAGGTCGAGTTAGCGAAGCGCATCATTACGGACTTTCATTCAGCCGCAGCAGCCCAAGCCGCCGAAGATGAATTCAATCGAATTTTCCGCAGCAAGGAGATTCCAGAGAGCATTGAAACGCGCGAAGTAAAAGCGAAATCGTGGCCGCTGCCGCACTTGCTTGTTGAAGTGGGGCTGGCGGCGTCGGTCGCGGAGGCACGACGGTTGATCGAACAAGGCGGCGTGCGGATCGGCGGTGTGCGTCAGGCGGACACCGGCATTGTGGTCGGAATCAAATCTGGCGAGGAGTCACTCTTGCAAGTAGGCAAGCGCCGCTTTCTGCGTCTGGTCGGCGAATAGGCTCTTGACGTCTTTTCGCCGCAGGTTCAGTATTCAACTGAAGGGAGGAAAACCTTGATCAGACCGATTTTGGTTCGCGCGCTTCCCAATTATCGTATCTATCTGGAATTCTCGGATGGAGCAAAGGGCGAAGTGGATTTGTCGGATCTCGCCGGACATAGTGTCTTTGACGATTGGAATGACACCGCCTTCTTTCAGCAGGTGTACATCGGCGAGCATCGCGAAGTTAAATGGAGCAATGATATCGAGCTCTGCCCGGATTCGCTATATCTCAAACTAACCGGTAAGACTCCCGAGGAGTTATTCCCAAAACTCCGCCGTGAGCAGCCTCATGCCTGAGCTCAGTCGCTTCTACGGCATAATCATCCGAATGTTCTGGGC
>JAIVJP010000226.1 GCA_020199975.1 Acidobacteriota bacterium | reverse complement strand
TCTACTACCAGATTACGGGCGTTGGCACAAAGGCGCTCGCGGCAGAACTTGAGCGCTATAAACACCTCGTCACGTTGGCGCGAGAACGGAAACTCTTACCGGAAACCTTTGCGTATGGCGTATGACCAAGAAACGGTTCGTACACTCTACAAGAAACTCCTCAGCCTCTATCCACGAGCATTCAGGGAGCGGGTCGGGGAGTCCATGGAGCAAACTTTCAATGACCTCTGCAACGAACGGAAACAACAGACGGAGCGAGGATTGTTCGGCTTCGTGCTTTGGATGTTTATCGAAACTTCCGCAGGCATTGTGAAAGAAAATTTAACGGAAATCAAAAGAGGGAAAACTATGGAAAATATTATTGCAAACAATAAATCGTCAGCAATAATCGGCTTTCTTTTAGCAATGCCCTTGACAATCCTGCTTTCGATAGAGATTTTTGACATTGAGCCGTTAAGCGGTTTCTTTAAAACATTAACGACGGAACCGGAAAGTCAACGGCTGAGTGCTTTCGGAAGGATTATTACCATCGGCGCACTTTTGCTCTTACCGCTAGGCTTTATTGTCAGCCTCGCGCCTGTTGTGCGAAACGTGCGGGCAGGTAACGGCTTGACGGCAAATCCCACCAATCTCTTGATTTCCGCCGCGCTTTTCATCTTTATTGCAACACTGGTAATCAGCTTCGTAATTGACCAATACCCTTGTTGGATTGGCGTTCCGAACTGCGATTAGAGAGAGACGCCGGGCTGGTGAAAGAGAGCGATAAGCGCGCTGATCCCGAAACGGATGATGAGCGAACCTAAAGCAAAGTATTTTTGCTGCGGATCCGCAACGCAACTACGAGGTTCGTGATCTTATAGTGCGTTGCCACCTGGCTAGGCCCGTCGTACCGGACGCATCCTCCAAGCGGCGGCAGGGCGAGTGCTAATCTACCCTAACCACTGCAGCACTTCTTCCTCGCCTGACGTGCGAGTGCCACCGACGATGTGAATAAAGTACTCTTCCAGCGAAACCGGCCGCCTCACGTCCCCGTCGCCATCGACTGGGATTCCCTTTTTGAGCTCATCGAGAGAGCCGGCCGCGAGCAGCTTGCCTTGAGAGATGATTGCGATGTCGCTACAAAGTCGTTCCACAATCTCCAGCACGTGGGAGGTGAGAAACACAGTCAGTCCGCGCTCGGTCAGTCTCGAAAGCAGATCCTTTAGCGTGCGAGATGCGATCGCGTCAACTCCTTCAAATGGTTCATCGAGGAACAGAATCTCCGGGCGATGAATCAAAGCGCACGCGAGTGACAGCTTCTTCTTCATGCCATGAGAGTATTCGACAATCAGCTTCTTTGGTTCCGATTCCAATTCCATCAGTTCGAGCAGTTCCGGAGCCCGCTCGGCGATCTCGCTCTTCTGTAAGCCGTACATCCGGCCCGTGAAGGCAAGCATCTCGGCGCCTGTCAATCGCTCGAAGAGGTTGAGATCTTCCGGAACTACACCGATTCTTCTTTTTACTTCGAGCGCTTTCGATGCCAAGTCGCGTCCCAGGACGCGAATCTTTCCGCTGGTGGGCCCGAGCAGGCCGGTCAGCATTTTTATGGTGGTGGATTTGCCCGCGCCGTTGGGACCAAGAAAACCAAAAAAACTTCCTCGCCGCACACCCAGGTTGAGACGATCGACGGCGGTGAAGTCGCCAAACCGCCGCACAAGATCAAAAGTCTCCACGGCGAGACGTCGCGATCCTTCAGCCTCGGCGTAACTGGTCATGTCTAGCTTTGTACGCGTGGAGTCAGCGGCGAGTCAACTTGAGAAATGAATTCGTTGACGCCACTCAATACATCAGAACAGACAGCGGTAGCCACCTGGTGGGGTGAGCAGTGTTCAAGCTGGGTCAATTGTTGATTTGGGTTGACGGCTCATGCTCCTTATTGAGTATCCCAACTGAACAGGTCGCAACTCAGATTGTGTGAAAACTCCTGGTGCTACCAATTACGCTGAAAGCGTTGGCTAGTTCCAGCCCAGGGTTGCTGCAACCCTGGGACCTATGTGCCAAAGAATTGTAACGCTGAAAGCGTTGGCGAATTACTGCGCAGGCGACTTCGCGAACTCTTTCAGAGTTCGTGAAGCAGTATGAGAT
>JAIVJP010000225.1 GCA_020199975.1 Acidobacteriota bacterium | reverse complement strand
ATTCCAGCGTGCGGGCGATCAGCTCGCCAGTGAATGGAATTGTGACTCGCTCTTGCGACTCAGCAAGTACAGCACGCCTGCTTCACAGTTGTAGCCGTTTTCTCGCAAGAGCAAACCTTGCAAGCATGACTGCACGCGCTCTGGCTCCCAGGAGCGCTCCGGATTGTCCGGCGCGAGCCGCGCTTGTAATCGACCGGCGTACCCAGCCGTCTTCACCTGTGAGCAGATCGATCTTGGCAATTGCTCCGAGACTGTCCGAGCCGATCGCAATAGATCGAGCATGAATGCGAACCTGATCGTCGAGCTCATCGGCGGCGGGAACCGCGCCGCCTTGATCGTCAACGCGGCGATGAACGAGACGCCCTGAAAGAGTATCGGCGCTGTGGTCCCACTCCTGCTGAACGTATTCGAGATAGAAGAGGCGCGGACAGTAAGCGAACTCATTCAGCATCCGAGCCGGGATTTGTTCTGGCGAGTCTGGGGGATAGAGGGACATACGCGTTCACGAGCAAAGCGCAAAGTGCCAGGAGCAAACCAGAAGGCGACCGGTAACGAGCAATGCATGGCCTTTGGCGCTTCGCCACTTTATATTTCAGCATACGCCCATGTGATGCGGTTTCAGGCTCATCGCGTGTCTGTCTGTAGCGATTTGCTGAAACAACCGGATAAGCAGACGCCACCTAGCCGTTCGCCTTCGCTCCGTGGCGCCTCGCTGGTTGGTCACCAAAGACGGACGCGCCGCCACCCGGCGGCAAATATGAATGAAGCAAAGTACTAATGGAGAGAGAGTTTCACTAATTGAGGATTGGTGTTCATGCTTTGTTAACGTGCCTTCGCAGATCGGCTCAACGCCATTTATCTCACTGGCCTGGGGTCACGATTTACCATTGCGCCCTTGGCTGATTTGCCGCTCGACGACATTGATTAGAGCGCTCAACCTTTCATCAGTAGCTAGGCCTGCCTCACGCAGCTCGTTTAATTTTTGATCAGTCGCAAGGCCCACCTCGCCTAACTTGTCGATCTCCCGCTCATGAATCTCGGCAATAGCCAACAGAGCTCGGATGCCTTCCTCGGTGCGCGCCCAACGCTCATCCGCCTGTGCCCAGCGCTCGTCCGCCTGCGCCCACCGCTCGTCCGCCTTGGCCGATCTGACCTCGGACTGCGCCTGCTGCTCGACGATGAAGGCCATCTGCCTTTCGATGCGTTCCGCACGCTCTCGCCAATCTTCGCTGCTCATCTTTCCCCTTTTCTCTATTCAACGCGGTTTTCGGATCTTTACTACACTGCGAGATTATACTACGAGGCTTCCGAATCCTTGCCCGATGGCGGTTGGTCCCGACTTTGCGGAAAGGGCAAATTAGTTTGAGTAAGATGTCGAGGGTTCCGATGGCAGAAATGCACTCTCAAACAGTGGCGTTGACTGTCCATAACTAATTGATATTAAAAAACTTACGCCCGCTTGGCTCAGCAATAGGGGCGACACTCGTAAGTGTCGCCTTTTCTGAGTTCTGATCACCGTTGGCCTAAAGACCCCGCGACGGAGCTTTTACAAACGCTCGCATGATCGTGGTGTTGACTTCGATCGCGCGTTCACTATTCGCGTTCACTTTTTAAGACACTCGACAGCATTGCCCTTGCTCCGTAGAGACATACGGTAGGTAGCGCCCACCGCCCCGACTGGTTTTGAGGTCGCAAATTGCGACCTCAAAGCTTCCGCCTCGTCCTTCGTTAGCTGGAAGATGAAGTCTTCAGGGAAAATGTTTAGTGTTGTGTTGAACCTGCGGGCTGAAGCGTTTGGTGGGCATGGGTCCTGACAGTCGGCAGATTGCGTTTTCGGCGAAGCAACGAAGATTGAGCCACAGATTTACGCGGATAAACACGGATCAGAGCAGTGAGCTGCCCCTGCTTGATGCCTTTATGCGGCTATACTACTATGCTCTTCACCCAGCATTCAACTTAACAATTCCGGAGGCACTCCCCATGCTTGGCAGGACCATCTCGCACTATCACATTACGTCGCAGCTCGGCGAAGGCGGGATGGGAGTCGTGTATGAAGCTGAAGACACTAACCTTGGACGCCACGTCGCGTTGAAGTTCCTGACACCGGCTATGGCTGGCGACGAGGGACTGC
>JAIVJP010000011.1 GCA_020199975.1 Acidobacteriota bacterium | reverse complement strand
GAAACGAGTCTGGTTTTGCTCCCGGTGCAGACGCATGTAACCGATTGAGTAGAAGACGGTGACGATCCACAAAAAGGAGGCGGTCGCGGCAAAAAGTAGCGCGAGCGCGTCAACGCGAAATGCGATCGAGACCTGCGGGAGAAATGAAGACAGGGTGAAGCGAAGCGTCCCGCCGCCCAGGACTGCGGGGATCATGCTCAGAATAATGACCAGTTGGGCGACGCCGGCGCCGACCGAAAATCCTTCCCTAAGATTAGGCTTCTTCCGGGCGGCGACGATCAGGATCGCACCCAGCAATGACGCCAGGATCGCCAGGAAAGGCTTGAACGAGTAGATTTCCATGCGGGCGCCTTTCCCCCCTCTCACTTATCGTTCTGGGGACGAATCGCAGCGGCATGACCGCCCCTGACACGCTCCACAAGTGCTTGAACCGAACCACCCGTGATGCGCAGGAATGGAGCTGGATAGAAGCCGATCCAGAGAATCATGACGCCCGTCGCAGCGGCGACGACAGTTTCTCGAGGGAGCAGGTCGGGAAGAGTTTTCACCGCCTCGTGCGTCGCCGGACCAAAGAAAGCGTGCTCGTAGTAGATCAGTAGATAAGCTGCGCTCAGTATGACTCCGAGCACGGCCGCCCCTGCGAGCGCCGGGTGCAGCAGGAAGGCGCCCTGCAAGATCAGAAACTCTCCGGTGAAACCGCTCGTTCCCGGCAGCCCGATAACTGCCATGCCGAAGAGGAAGAAGAACGTGGCCAGAAGCGGCGTCTGCCTCGCAAGTCCACCGAATGCCAAAAGCTCGGATGAGCCAGACCGCGCGTGGAGACTTGCGGCTAATATGAATAGCCCCGTCGAGACAAATCCCAGATTGATCAGCATCACAATGCCGCCCTGAATTCCCTGTTGGTTCAGGGAGAACAGCCCAAGCGTGGCAAGCCCGACGTGGCTGACGCTGGCGAAGGCCAGCAGCCTTCGCAGGTTGGGTTGGACTGTGGCGATTAACGCGCCGTAGAGGCTCGCAAAGACGCCAATCACTGCCATTAGCCACAACCATTTCGCGGAAGCCACCGGGAGAAGTGGAATGACGAAGCGAACGAATCCGTAGACTCCCAACTTGAGTCCGACCAGGAAGATGCTCATCGCCGCCGGCCCTTCCGAAAGCGCAGCGGGCATCCAAGTGTGAAAAGGAAAGAGCGGACCTTTAACGGCAAACCCGAAGGCCAGCAGGAAGAAGATCAAAGTTTGAAGCGGCGGAGCGATGGGAACGCCCAGCAATGTCAGAAGATCGAATGAGTATGACGGTGCCGCGCCGCTTCCGCCGGTCGCGCTGTGATAGTTTACGCCGAGCAGGACGATGCCGATCAGCAGCGGCGCCGAGCCAACCAGCATGTACATCACATACTTCAATCCCGCATGCTGGCGCTCGGGCCCCGCCCCCCAAAGTTTGATCAGAAAATAGCTCGGGATGAGCATCAGCTCCCAGAAGACGAAGAAGACGAAGAGGTCAAGCGAAACGAAGACGCCGATGGCCGCCGCTTCGAAGGCGAGCATGGCAGCGAGGTAAGGCTTGTTAAGAAACCTCACGGCCCGCCATGAGGTGAGCATTACCGCCACCGTCACGAACGCCGTCAGGGGAACGAAGAGCACACTGATGCCGTCGACGCCGAGGTGATAGCTAATCCCCACCGTTGAGATCCACCCCACGCGCTCGGCAAATTGGATGGACGAAACGCCCGGGATAAACTCAAAAACCACGACCAGCGCGAGCAGCAGTTCCACGAGCGCGCCGGTCAGCCCTACCCAGCGCGCGAGGTTCTCGTCCTTAACAAAACTAAGGAGAATGGCAGATGCGACCGGAATCAGGATCAGAGTGCTCAGGATCGGAAACCCGATCTGCTGCGCGGCAAAAATTTCGTCAAGAGTCACGACGTTCCTCTTCAATCCAGCCGCGCATTAACGCGGGTATTTGCAGATCACTATCTATCTCAATCTGCGTCGATCCGCGTTCGTCCGCGGCTATTTCACGGCTGCTGCCGTGCCGGCCTCAACATACGATCCCCGTTCAACGCGGATCGCCAGCGCCTTGAGCGAACCGTTCATGCGCCGCAAGATAGGTCCTGTGTCGAGGCCGATCCAGAAGATCATTCCCCCAAGAACCGCCACAATGAACATCTCGCGGGGTCGCAGGTCAGGCATTTTGTGTATTAATGGATTGATCGAACCCATAAAGGCGCGCTGGAAGTACCAGAGAAAATAGGCTGCCGTTAAAAAAGTCCCCACACCCGCAGCAATCGCCATGTACCAGTGTTGTTCAAAGGTGCCGAGCATGACGAGGTGTTCTCCATTGAACCCATTCGTACCAGGCAAGCCAACGCCGGCCAGAGCGAGAATCAGAAATGTCGCGGTGAGTAGCGGGACGTTATGCACCAGTCCGCCCAGCGACGAGGTATCCGGCGGGCCAACACGGGTATGCAGAAAACCGGCAAGAAAGAAGAGCCCGGCGCCCGTGATTCCCAGATTGATCATCTGCAATAGGCCGCCCTGAAAGCCGTAAAAATTGAGTGAAAAAATTCCCAGCATTACTACTCCCATGTGGCTCAGGCTGCTGAAAGCCACCAGGCGGCGCAGGTTGGTCTGAATGAGCGCGATCAACGCGCCGTAAACGACGCCGATGCCGCCGAGCAGGGCCATCAGCCAAAACCACTTTTTGGAGGCTTCCGGCAGAAGCGGAATGACTAAGCGAATGAAGCCGTAGGTGCCCAGTTTGATGCCGACCAGGAAGACGCTCATGCCGACAATCGGCCCTTCTTCAAGCACCTTCGGCATCCAGGTATGAAAGGGGAAGATCGGCGCTTTGACCGCTAGCCCGAAGAAGATGAGAAAGAAGATAAGAGTCTGCAGCTTCTCTGGCACCGGCACAGCAAGAAGATGCAGAAAATCGAACGAGTAGCCGGACCCCTGACCCGAAGCCAGCAAGACATTGTGGTAGTTAACTCCTAGCAGTGCGATTCCCACCAGCATGAGCACCGATCCGGTGCTCATGAACACGACATATTCACGCGCAGCGCGCTGTCGGCGCGGGCCGGTCCCCCAACGCGTAATCAGGAAATAGCTCGGCACCAGCTCAAGCACAAAAAAGAGCCAGAAGAGCACCATGTCAAGAGAGACGAACGCACCGATCATCGTTGCTTCGAGTCCCAGTGTCGCCATCGCGTAATGCCGGGCATCGGACTTCACAGCGTATTCGGCGTAAAGTATGACCATGACCGTGAGCAGTGCCGTCACCGGAACAAACAACACGCTCACACCGTCCACGCCGAGGTGATAACCGACGCCCAGGTAAGGAATGCGGAAGCCGCGCTCCATAAACTGCATGTCCGGAATCTCCGGGATAAAGACGAAGGCCATCACGCCTGCGAGGAGCAGTTCGATTAAGGCGCCTGCGAGCCCGACCTGATAGGCCAGATGATCGTCTCGGATAAAATTCAGAACCAAGACGAAGATGAGTGGAAGAAAGAGCAGAACGCTGAGGATAGGAAACCCGATCTGCTGCGATGCGAAGATTTCGTTTAGGATCATAAGGCTACTGCCAGCAGCGCGATGATGGAAAAGAGAAATATCAATCCAATGACCAGCGGATGGCCGAGCAGCTCTTCGGTTCGTGTCAGGACACGTCCGAGCAAATGTCCGACAATGGGAACGCCTCCCTGGACGCCTTTTTGAAAGACGAGGTTTTCCACGCCCGCAGAGACTGCTGCGGCCAACTCCGTCAGGCTGCTAAACATGTCCTCCAAGCGTCCGATGACCTGTTTCTCAAACCAACCCGAGACGCCGGCGGCCGACTCCGTCAGTCTGCCAAACAGATTCTCCGTGCGTCCGATGTGCTCGGCGGAGTAATCCTCTCCTCATCCAGTTTGAGGTGACGGCGTCGCCGGCCAGCCTTCCGAGCACGTCGGAGGGAACTTCGCCGAGGGCTGCCCGCTCATCGCTCTCCTCCCAACGGATAGCCGCTTCACGCTTCGCTCCCTCCGATGCAGCGGCTTGCGCCGACTGCATTGCCATGAACTGCTCTTGCCATGTCTGCCCGGCAACGCGGATTCGTGGCGCTGGAACGGGCACGCCCGTTGTCCGGTCGAGCACCTCCCGGTCGAACCGATCCAGCAGGAGTGCGAGCTTGCTCATGGGACTGACGATGGCCACCTCGTAGAGCTCGTCTAACCAGAACCGATTAAGAGTCAGACTATAGAGACGCCGCATCAGAGGGGAGACCGCGCCGGCGGGCTCTTCGAGTCTGAACCTGTCGAAATAGAGCGGTGTCAGCCAGCCCGTAATGACAAGCAGAATCATTAGCATCAACAGGACAATTGCAAGAAGCGGGTTGCCCGCGGGCACGCCGATATTCGTAGAGATAACCGGGGAAAGAAGCTGCTGGAACCAAGTTCCATTAATGCCGCCGGGCAGCATCCCAAAGGCTATGCCGATCAGTGCGATCACGGCTATGACGAGCATTGGTTTGACAAAGAGTAGCCCCGACCTCTTGTGCGGATCTCTCGCGTGCCCGTTGTGTCCCTCTTCATCAAAGGCCACGCCGGCCAGACGTGCCGAGTTGAACGCGGCGGAGAAGGCGGCGATTACGCCGAGCGCGAGCAGCACAAGAAAACCTTGTATGACGCCGCTTCCGAATTTAGATGCCGGCAGCAATCCGGTAAAGAATGGAAAAATTACCAGCGCGACTGCGCCCGCGAGAAACAGCCACGAGATCACCGGCACATTCTCTCTGCTACTCGTTTTAGTTACATCTGGTCCGCCGTGCAGCAGATGCAAAATGGAGGGCGCCGTGACGAACTGGTAGCATTTGAGATAGGCGTGCGCCGCCAGGTGGAATACCGCCACCGGATAGGCGCCGAGACCGCAGGCTAGAAACATCAAACCGAACTGCGCGTTGGTCGTTGCGACGAGCATGTTCTTGATGTCTGTCTGCACGAGGCTGACCATGCCGGAAAAGAGCGCCGTAGCTGCTCCCACAATTGCCACCAGCAACAGAACGTTAGGCGCGCGGTCATAGAAGACATGGCTGCGCACGACTAGGTAGACGCCTGCTGTCACCATCACCGAGCCGTAGAAGAGCGCGCTCGATGGTGTCGGCCCTTCCATCGCGCGCGGCAGCCAGGTGCCGAGCGGAAGCTGTCCCGATTTCGCCACCGCGGCGAGCAAGAGAGAGAGCGCGATGGCAGCGACCGTGCCCGGACCAATCTCGCCGGCCCTCAAGAAGACCTCCGTGAAGTTGGCCGTGCCGAAGTTTGCGAAGAGCAGAAAGATTGCCGTCAGGAATCCGGCGTCGCCAATGCGGGTCATGACGAAAGCCTTGGTGCCCGCCTGCGCCGCGTTTGGCCGTTCGCAATAGAAGGCAATCAACAAGTAAGAGCACATGCCGACCAGTTCCCAGCCAAGAAAGAGCACGACATAGTTGTTGGCCATGACGAGCAGCAGCATGGCGAACAGGAACAACGACATCACCGTGAAGAAGCGTGAGAAGCCCCTTTCGTTGTGCATGTAGTTGACCGAAAAGAAGGTCATGACAAAAGTGATGCTCGTCGTGAGCAACATCATCACGACGGAGAGCGAGTCAATCAGGAACGCTATGTTCACGTTCAACTCGCCGCTAAACAGCCAGCGGTAAGCTATGACTTCACGAGGTGTGGGATCTATCAGCAGACGAACCAGCACATACAGCGTTCCCAGGAATGAGCCGAGCGCCGCGCCCCACGCCAGTCGTGTGATCAGAGTTCTCGAATAGCGTTCGCCCAGAAGTGCGTTGACGCCGTTGGCAAGTGCTGCCAGCAGAGGCAATCCGGGAATGAGTACAACGATGAGATCAAACACGCCGCACCTCCGGTGGGGCGGTGTGTCCGCCGTTCTGGACGATCATGGCCGGTGTGAGGTAATCGGTCTTGCCCTTGTACCACTCGAATGACGACCTGACAGTGGGAAGCGGCGTGACAGGTTTGTCCCATGGGATAAACTCGCCGCGCGGGTGGAAGAGGTTGAACTCGCCCGAGTCCGGGTCAATCGCGATCAGGTGAACCCAGGCGTTGCCGAGCAACTCCTGGATGGCTTTCTGACGCCCGTAGATTTCGCCCAGCACTTCGAGCTTCGCTTCGACCATGAGCTGAAGCCGCATCGGCTCATGCACCTCCACCATCTGCTTCGGCAAGCCGGTGCGCAGATCGCTCATGGCGCCCTCCATCACACCTATGAGGCCCGTGACGTTGTGGGGGACTTTCGTGTCAGAGCCGTACTTAATATTATCGACCGTCGAGAAGTAGTATTCCAGATTGATACCGGCGCCGACGGGACCCACCGCGAGCAGAATTCTTTCCAGAATCTTGCCGTCCGGGTCCTGGGTAGGATCGTAGGAGATGATAAAGGGCCGGCGATCGAGAAACACCCCATAGGTAATGGAGCGGCGACCGACGACGGCGACAGCGTTTGTCGCATGACCCCATTCCGGGCGCACCTGTGAGAGGTCCATCGAGCGTTCTTCGACATGCCGTAGCGACCGTCTGGGCGAGACATCTTTCGGCGCCGAGGCGAAGCGGCGGCAGCGCTCCTGCGCCGAGCGCGCACGCGCTTCGTCGAGATCGGCCACCAGCCGGCGCCAGTCTTCTCTGTGCGTCGCCGGGATGTCTTCAACATCGTAAAAGGTGTAGAGATCGGAGGCGGTGTTGTGCTGCGCGCCGACAAACCAGGTGTCGTCGGGGATGTCTATCCCGCGCTCACGCAGCACGGCGCGAACCGCTGGGCGGTTGACCATCGCGGCGAAGGCACGCCCGTTCGGCCCGCCATGCTTGCCGCCACAGGCGCCGCAATCATGGGCCGACTCATGAGGATTGTTGACGCTCACCGAGCCGTGTCCGGTGAAGACGGCAAGACGCGCGAAGTTATAGGTCATTCCGAGGTTGCGAAGCATTGCCTCCACGCGGTCGGCCTGCTCCGCGGTCGTAAATCCGAGATGCTCCTCGTCAGGCGCGCTGGACGCATCAGACTTTTGTGGCGCGTCAAGGGTCAATGTGGTGCGGACAGGCGGAATCAAGCGCCGGCGAAAGTTTTCGATGAAAGTGGTATAGCGATGCGGTGAAAAGATTCTTCCGAACAGTGGGAGCAAATGGACGAAGCCGAGCAGGTCCAGCAGGAAGTAGGCCGAGACGGGGTTACGCCTCAGTTCCCAATCTGTATTGCGAAACACTTCATTCCATTTCCTGCGGCGCTTGTGTTTTTGCAGCCTGTCAACATCATCTGGTCTTGAAACCTCATTGACATGATGCGCGGGCGTGATTACCGGCGGACAGAGCGGTGTGGTATGATGATCGTCCAAGCCGGAATAGTTCATCGCGACGCCGAAGAATCCCGCGGCGCCCAAAGTCTCGTAGCCTGGATTCAGTTCTTCCAGGTGGCGGTGGATCGCCTCTTCACGCTCGTCAATGCAGAATACAACCTGGGCTAATGGCCTCGTCTCACGCGTTTTCCAGCGTCCCTTACCGCGATTGCCGGTTAGGGCATTGAGAATCTGGTCGCGGTAGTGGAACTCATAGGCGGCGAGCCAGACAGGCCCGTGCGCTGAAGAGGGGAAGGCATCGAGCGTGGTCAGCAGCCGCTCACGGTCGGTCGCAGAGAGCGCGCGCAGATCATCTCCGGAAAGGCCGAGAAACTGCGAAAGATGAAACAACTGCCACGCGCTTCGGTAGACCGTGGGTCCCGCCTTATCTTTGGAGAGGCTGCTCTGGCGATACATCCAGATCATGTCGGCCAAGGTTTCCAGAGCGCCGTCCTCAACCGGTGATTGGGACAACAAGGCCCGAGCTTTTACTGCCAGGTAATCGGGAAGCTTCCCGGCGTGCAATTCTTGCCGCACGAAAAACTCATAACGGTGGTTTTGGAAATAGTGCTGAAGGCTTGCCAGGTCCGTCTCAGTGTGCCAGTTCTTTTTGCAGACCTGTTGAACCAGCAGCGTTTCAAGGAACAGGCGCACGGCAAGAAACTGAATCAGATCAATCGGCATCACCTCCTGTCTCGGATAATGTGGCCGGCCGGAGCGCCAACTGATCATGCCGGCCCAGCCGGGAAGCTGTAGCAGGAGCCGACCAAGGTATTCGCCCCAATCCGCTTCCTCAACACCGAGAGTTTGTAGCTGCTGAATCACGGCATCTTCCGCTGTGTCGGGGAGCCGCTGCAACGCGGCCCGCCAGTCTGCAAGGTCTTCAAAATCGAGCGGCCCGTCGTATGCGGTCATCCTTCTCCAGGCGTCGTAGAAACCGAGCGGTCGGTCGGGCATCCGCCAGGCCGCTTGCCCTTCGTCGAGAAAAGCCGCGCAACGCTTGATCATGTAACGATTGATACGCTCGGAGAGATGTTCGCCAGTCATCCCCCGCAGGAATTCGCTGTGCGACAGATCGCGACCGAGGCGCTTCATTGCGGCGTCGAGCGTCTCCTGTGCGCACGCCATCATTTGCCGGCGCGGATCGTGGGCGTGGAGCTTCTCCAGCAGGCTTTGATTTTCAGTTTGCCCGGCGTGGTCGGAGAGGAGCCCCTCCAGCGCATCGATGGCCCTGCGGTTTAACTCGTTAGTTTCCAGATCGTGGAGAACGAATTGTAGGAGAAGTGACACTTCATCTGCCGAGGCGCCGCTCTCCTCTAATTGACTCAGCTCCCGATTGACGAACGCCTGAAGGTCCGCACGAAGATCGGGACTAAGCAGGATCGGAGGGCCTCCCCAGCGCTCCAGATGCCAGAATCGCTCGTGCAACAATTCAGCCGTCGCATCCGCGTTCTGCTCCTGCAGGTGAAGGGGGTGGGTGGGTGCGAGTGGGTCGTGAAGTCCGTGGACAACCAGACATGCGTTCCAGAGAGAGCTAAGAGCATAGGACTCCGGCTTGCTTCCGAAGTGGCTGGCAATCGCGTCGTAAGTGCCGTTGCAACCGAAATGAAGTCGCGCAAGCTTCTTCAGGAAGTCTGTCTCCGTGCGTAGCCAAATGCGGCGAAGTTGTTCATCTCCCATTCCGGTTTCGCGCGCGATCTCCTCACAACAATGATCAATACATTGGAGGTAACCTTCTCTTCGATCCTTCGGAACCTGAAGCTTCCGTAACCAATGCTCCACCGATGGACCGCTCAGTGGGGCGGCAGGTTTGCCGCCATGCCGCATGTTCTGGCCGCCACCTTGGTGATCGTTGTGCCGACCATGGTTCGCTTGGAGCGCGCTCTTGACGGCCTCGCGCAGTCGGTCGATGATGTCTAGGTTCGTATGCGACTGCATCCAATCCGCCAGAGTCCAATCGCGCCCGATTCGCTCGAGGCTGCGGGCGAGGTCCGTTTTAGCCTTGGACAAGAGGACGGTGCGTGCGTCTTCCGGCACGTCGCCGCGAAAGCTACGACAGGCCCCGCGTTCATACGCTTCAAAGCGGAATTGGGCGGGGTCGATGGCCTCGATGCCATAGAGCAGGTGGGTTCTGGCGACTTCCCGTGCGGTGATGGAGCGCTCGCCGATTCTGGCTATCTCTTCCGTGCCGGCGAAGGCCGGGCGCGTCTCCAGTGCCGGCTCGATGTCCTCGTCCACAATTCGACCGCGACGATAGAAGCCGCGATACTCTTCATTCGACAGGTAACCGCGTCCGCCCAGAACGGGCGTGGCCTTGGCAATCGCCTCTTCAAACGGGAGATGCTGCAGGCCGTGCAGGGTGTTGTGATGGATGAACGTCGTCATCGGCCCCTGGCTGGAGAGCAGATGGCTGAAATGTTCCACCTCATGCTTGAGGTGATAACGCATCTCGTCGGTGATCGGAAGTGTCATATCAATTCGGCCCTACGGAAAGAGCGCCGCCATCTGCGTCAGCGTCGTGTTCATCAGCCTGAGGAGCAGGCTGGGGAAAAGCCCCAGCCCTACCATCAAAACTGCGAGCGGGAGCGCTGCCGCGAGCTCAAGCGCGTTCAAGTCTGTAAGGTTCGACCATCTGGGATTGAAAGTTCCCATAAACATTCTCGCAATTGTGCGCAGCGAATAGGCCGCGCTCACGAGGATGCCGATGCTGGCAATGACAACATACAGCCCCCATCGCTGAAAAGCACCGACCAGCACTTGAAACTCACCCACAAACTGTGCCAGTCCCGGCATCCCCATCGAAGCCAGCAGCGCCAGCGACATCAACCCTGAATAGATGGGGATGCGCGTTGCCAGTCCGCCAAAATCTGATACTTCACGGGTATGCGAGCGCTCATAAATGATGCCCACCAGCAGGAAGAGCGCGCCCGTGATGATGCCGTGCGTCACCATCTGAAACACTGCGCCGGAAAACCCGGTGACATTGAGGGCAGCAATGCCGAGGATCACAAAGCCCATATGACTGATCGAAGAAAAGGCCACCATCGCTTTAAGGTCCGTTTGACGCCACGACAGGACCGCGCCGTAGATAATGTTGATCATCCCGAGCGCCAGCAGAAATGGTGAAAACCATTCCAGCCCCTGGGGCAACAATCCGCTCACGCGGAGCACGCCGTAGGCACCCATTTTCAAGAGCAACCCGGAAAGAATAATGCTGACCGGCGCCGGGGCCTCTACGTGGGCCAGCGGCAACCAGCCGTGCAGCGGAAACACCGGGATCTTAACCGCAAACCCGATGAAAAAAGCGATGAATGGACCAAGCTGAAATGCCCGCGTCCAACCTTCGCGCGCTTTCATCAGCGCCAACATGTCGAAGGTATGCGGATCGGCGCTCAAATAGACGGCAATGATCCCGAGCAGCATGAAGATCGATCCCGCCAGTGTGTAGAGGAAGAAGGTCATCGTGGCTGTCGCTCTGTTTTCGCCGCCCCATAACCCGATCAGGAAGAACATTGGTACCAGACCGATCTCCCAAAAGACGTAGAAGAGAAACCAGTCCTGCGACACGAAGACTCCGAGGATCGAAAACTCCAGTAGAAAAATCCATGCGTAGTAGCCTTTGACTCGCTCCTGGATGCTGACCGAGGCGATCACTGCGATCAGTATCAAGAGCGTCGTCAGCAGCACCAGTGGAAAGGAGAGGCCATCGACGCCGAGCACGTAGGTCATCCCCAGTTCTGGAATCCATGGCCGCCGTTCCACGAACTGCAGTTCGGCGGTGTTCAGGCTAAACTTGAAAAGCAGTTGCCAGGAGACGCCAAAGACAAGCGTGGCCCACCCGATGGCAACACCACGGATCAGCCCCACTTTGTTCTTGGGCAAAATCAAGCTGATGACAAGACCGGCGAGTGGCAGGGCAACAATGATGCTCAAGATACCCATGGCGGATTTCTCCTTAAGTCTCTTTCACGACAGCAGTTTAATTTTTTCGGGTAGGGTGGCGTCCCGCCCGCCGGTTTGGGCGTCTCACCCGAACGAACTTTCGCGCACGTCTGAAAGGCTGCGACGCAAGATGCATCGCTCGGCGGGCAAGATGCCCACCCTACCCGAGAACGTGAAGGGATCGCCGTCATAGATTCACATCGCCTTTTTCTCCGCGCGCCTCAGCTCCCGTCTCGTCCCAAATTCATGCTCGGATTCGGCCCGCAGATGCTCTGTGCCGCGACGCTCCACCTGCCCGCCGGCGTCGATGTACTCGCGTTCGAAGTCGTATAATCGCTCCATCGCCGTCGGATCGATTACTTGCACGCCGCTGAAGTCGAGTACCACCTTCTTTCCGCGCGGGAGCGCATCGAGCTTGCCGCGGATGCCTATAAAATTATTAAAGCCCAGCGCTCTGCGGAACTTGACAGTGATCGTATCGCCCTCTTCCACCACCTGCATGTCGGGCTTGAAGAGATTGCCCAGCGAGGTCCCTCTCACCAAGGCCACGATCAAGCCCAGGACAATGCCAAGGGCGACACCAATCAGCAGATCGGTCAGGAGAACGGTAAAGGCCGTGATCAGCATCAAGCCAAATTCGACTTTCCCGATATGGAGCGCGTGAATGAAATCATTCGGGTGCGCGAGCTTGAAGCCAATCACCAGCAGCACGCCGGCCAGGGCTGCCAAGGGGATCATCTGCAACACCCCCGGGACCAGGAGCACAAAGGCGAGCAGGAAAAATCCATGGAAAAAGTTTGACCAACGGGTGCGCGCGCCTTGCAGGATATTCGCCTTGCTGCGCACCACTTC